>DATEGL010000086.1:0-10320 GCA_035280145.1 Candidatus Dormiibacterota bacterium
GACCGCGAAGTTCGTCCACGACCAGCTCAAGGCCAACCTGGGTATCGAGATCAACCTCCAGGCTCTCGATCCGAACACGCTGGCTGCGCGACTGGACAGCGGCGAGTTCCAGATCGCTGGACCGCGAGGCTGGACGGCCGACTACCCAGATCCGGCCGACTGGTACGACATCTTTCTCACCACCAGCTCCAACAACCTCTCGCTCTGGCAGAACCAGCAGTACGACGACTTCGTCCGGGTCGCCCGCACCGACACCAATGCGTCTCGGCGAGACCAGGAGTACATGCAGGCGCAGTCGATGCTGGTGGGAGACGCCCCGGTGGTCTTCCTCGCGCAGAGCGTTAACTGGTATCTGGTCCGGTCATATGTCAGAAGTGTCATAGTGTCACCTGTGGACGAGTGGCCGGGGGCTCTGGCGCCCGCCCAGCTCTCGATTGCGCCTCACTGATGGGCTCGTTAAGGAAGTTCCAAACAGGTGTTCGACGACTTAGTGTGTCAACGACTTGACACTTGTGAGTCGTCAACAACAGAATTCGATCTGGCCCCAGAGGGCTGTGAGTAAGACCTGCTGCCGGCGCACTCTCGCCCCGGCGCTGCCGGGAAGAAGGCTGCAGGATTTCTGAGAGGTAAGACGCGTATGCATCTAGGTGTCAGCATCCGAGCGTTGACGCTCGCGACCGCGGGGGTGTTCGCCGTAGCAGCCTGTGGCGGAGGTGCGACTCAGACGCAGAACCTCGCGCCGGCGGACAAGCAGGTTTTCAACGTCAATGACGGCACAGAGCCGAACAGCTACGACCCAACCCAGCAGACCTACACGTACGAGGCGGGCGTGGGCCGAGAGGTCTTCGAGTCCCTCCTCAAGCCCAACGCGGCGGGCACCGATGTCCAGCCGGCGGCGGCGTCGAAGTACGACGTCTCGTCCGATGGGCTGACCTACACATTCCACCTGCGCACCAACGCGAAGTGGAGCGACGGCAAGCCCGTGACCGCCAGTGACTGGGTCTACGGCTATCAGCACTTCCTGAATCCCGCCCTTGCGGCGGGCTACGTCGACCCCTTCTTCGACACGACGATCAAGGGTGCGGACACGTACGGGAGCGTGGACGTCGGTAACGCAGGTGCGATCGACTCGTTCACCCAGGGCCTGGGCCTGTCGGCATCCGACGCGAACACGTTCGTGATCAAGCTGCAGCACCCGGCCGCGTTCTTCAAGTGGGTCGTGACCCTGTGGGTTGCGGTGCCCATCCGCAAGGACGTTGTCGACTCGGCGGCGGGCGGTTCGTTCCCGTCCACCGACACGACCAAGCCGGAGGCCTGGGCCCAGAAGGCCTCGACCGTCATCGGCAACGGTCCGTTCATGATCTCCGAGATCCAGTCCAAGGACCACGTGACGCTGGTTCCCAACCCGAACTACTGGGGCGGGGCACCGCACTTCACGAAGATCATCGAGCACTTCATCTCGGACGCCAACACGGCATTCGCCAACTACCAGACGGGCGCGCTTGACGCAATCACCGTGCCGCTCGCAGACGTTCAAGTCGTGCGCGACGACCCGGTCCTCAGCAAGCAGGCGAAGGTCTACCCCAAGCTCACGACGTTCTGGATGACGTTCAACGCTGCGAAGGCCCCCTTCAACAACTCCGACGTCAGGATGGCATTCGCGAAGTCGATCGACCGGGACAAGCTGAACAAGCAGGTCCAGCACGACATTCAGCAGTCGACCTTGAGCTTCATCCCGAAGGGCATGGCCGGCTACGACACCTCGAACAAGGCTCAGAGCTTTGACGCTGCCGCGGCAAAGGCCCTCCTCCAGAAGGCGGGCGTCACGGCTGACCAGCTCAACAAGTTCAAGCTGCTCACTCGCAACACCACTCGCAACAAGACGCTGAACCAGTTCATCGTCGACCAGTGGAACACCAATCTTGGCTTGAACCTCCAACTCGACGTCATCGACTCCAAGACGGTGACGAGCCGCATCCGCAAGGCCCAGTTCGACATCTACGGCCCTGACGGATGGGGCGCCGACTACCCGGACCAGCAGGACTGGTACGACATCTTCTTCAAGAACTCGTGCCACAGCCTCAACTGGGGCTGCGTCTCCAACAACGGCGGTCTTAATGGATACGACGACCTCGTGAACAAGGCCGACAGCGAGCTCGACCAGAACCAGCGCAACGCGGACTACAAGAAGGCGCAGGACATGCTGATCAACGAGGCCGCGGTCGCCTTCATCTACCAGGACTACGAGTACAACCTCATCAAGCCTTACGTCGGTGGGCTTACGATCACCGCTGGCGATGACCAGGCACTCCCCGGCAACTTCTTCTGGCACGACGCGTACATCACCCAGCACTAGGAACTTGACTTGGCAGTGATAGCAGGGCGTCCCCGACGGGACGCTCTGCTCCCCAGACGCTTAGCGGCAATCACCGACAGCCGCCTGGGGAGCCTGGGGGTCTACGTGGTGCGCCGCATCCTCTGGATGATCCCGATCGTCTTTTTCGTCATCGTCATCACGTTTGTCCTCATGCACAGCGCCTCAGGCAGCCCCTGGGACAAGGAAGGCGGGCGCCAGCTGTCGCAGGTGGTGGTCGACAATCTGAACAAGAAGTACGGCCTGGACAAGCCAATCTACGTGCAGTTCCTCCTCTATGTCTGGAACGCCGTCCACTTCGACTTCGGACTTTCGTACCAGTACGAAGGCAAGAGCGTGACCACGCTAATCGCCGAGGGCGCTCCTTACACCATGACACTCGGAGTGCTTGCCTTCTCCTTGATCGTGCCGGTGGGAATCACCCTCGGCGTGATCGCCGCGTTGCGGCAGAACACGCGGGTGGACTACGCGACGATGGGCTTCGCCACCTTCGGCGCCTCCTTCCCCAACTTCGTCATCGGATCGCTGATGGTGGTGGTCTTCTCGGTGTTCGCCTACAAGGCGACCGGAGGCAATTTCTTCCTGCCCGCCTCAGGTTTCGGGCTCGATGACCACCTGATCATGCCCGTGGTCACGCTGGCGCTGCTGCCGACTGTATTCACGGCTCGCCTCACGCGGGCGAGCACGCTCGAGACCATTCGTCAGGACTACATCCGGACCGCGTGGGCCAAGGGTCTGCCCGAGCGGCTCGTGGTGATTCGCCACATCCTCAAGAATTCCCTGATCCCGGTGGTCACGACGCTGGGCCCGACCTTCGCCTTCCTGGTGACCGGGTCGGTCATCGTGGAAACGGTATTCAGCGTCCCAGGCATCGGGCGCGCCTTTGTCACGGCCGTCACGTCGCGTGACTACCCGATGATCCTCGGGACCACCATCCTGTTTTCGGTAGTGATCGCGGCCGCCAACCTGATAGTCGACATCCTTTACGTGTTCATCGACCCGCGAGTGAGGCTCACCTAGCGATGGCGATACCGATCGCTGCGGTCGAACAGTCCGGCATCGACTGGGAGGTTCCTGAGGAGCAGATCGGGCTGTGGCAGGACGCCTGGCAGCGGTTTCGACGCAACCGCCTGGCGGTCCTGGGCGCCGGCATCGTTTCGTTCCTCATCGTGGTCGCCCTGCTCTCACCGATCCTGGTTCACTTCGGGGTCCTCATCGATCCGTTCAGGCAGCAGGTCGAGGACATACAGGTGGCACCGGGCGTGGGAGGCCATCCCTTCGGCACCGACCTGCTGGGCCGAGACATCCTCAGCCGGCTCATGCTCGGCAGCCAGGTTTCGCTGACCGTCGGCCTGCTGGTGCAGTTCATCATCTTTCCGATCGGCCTGACGATCGGGCTGACGTCAGGCTATTTCGGCGGCCGCATCGACAACCTGCTGATGCGGTTCACCGACATCTGGTACGCGTTCCCCGACCTGCTGTTCGTGCTGGTCGTCGTGTCGGTATGGCACCTCAGCGGCCCATGGTTCATCCAGCTCATCCCGATCTTCGGTGCGATCGCGCTCGTGAACTGGGTCGGTCTGGCCCGCCTGGTGAGGGGTCAGGTGCTCTCGATCAAGGAGAAAGAGTACGTGGAGGCGGCGCGGTCATCGGGCTCGGCGCCCCTCAAGCTGATCCTCAAGCACCTTCTGCCGAACTCGCTGGGGCCGATCATCGTCACGTTGACATTCGGCATCCCCCAGGCGATCTTCCTCGAGGCGGTGCTCAGCTTCCTGGGCGTCGGCATCCAGCCACCGCAGCCGACCTGGGGTCAGATGGTGAACGACGGCTACGAGGCGATCTACGCGAACCCGACCTCGGTGGTGTTTCCCGCCCTGGCGATCGGCTTCACGCTGCTGGCCTTCACCTTCATCGGGGACGGTCTGCGTGACGCTCTCGACCCCCGCATGCGCCGCTAAGCGTCTGTAAGGATCTTCGGCCAGATTGGCACAAACTCTGCTGCAGGTCGAGGATCTCCACACCCAGTTCTACACCTCGCGCGGAGTGGTGCGGGCCGTTGATGGTGTGACCTTCCACGTCGACGTCGGCGAGACGCTGGGCGTGGTCGGGGAGTCAGGGTGCGGAAAGACGATGACCGCTCTTTCCATCCTGCGCCTGGTGCCGGATCCAGGCCGCATCACTTCGGGCCGAATCCTGTTCCGCGGCGCAGACGTCACCAAGATGACGGACGAGCAGATCCGAGACTTTCGCGGGAACGACGTCGCGATGATCTTCCAGGACCCGATGACGTCACTCAACCCCGTGACGAAGGTCGGTCGACAGATCGAAGAGGCGATGACCGCTCACGAGCGCTTCACCGAGACCCTGGCGCGCGGACGTGTTGTGGAGCTGCTGAAGAGGGTCCGCGTGCCGGCCGCGGAATCGCGCGTCAAGGATTATCCACACCAGTTCTCGGGTGGGATGCGTCAGCGCGCGATGATCGCGATGGGACTGTCCAACGAGCCGGCGATGCTGATCGCCGACGAGCCGACCACGGCGCTGGACGTGACGGTGCAGGCCCAGATCATCCAGCTCATGAAGCAGCTGAACCGCGAGCTCGGCACGGCGATGATGCTGATCACGCACAACATGGCGCTGGTCGCGTCGCTGTGCCAGCGAATCATCGTGATGTACGCGGGCCGCATCGTCGAAGAGGGCCCCGTGGAGCAGATCTTCCAGAACCCTCAACACCCCTATACGTGGTCGCTCCTGCGTTCGGTGCCGCGGGTGGACCAGGCGCGAAAGGATCGGCTGGTGTCGATCAAGGGTCTTCCGCCAGACCTGTCCCACCCGCCGCCTGGCTGCAAATTCCACCCTCGCTGCCCGTTCGTGATCGACAGGTGCAAGGTGGATCCCGAACCGGAGCTCGAGGCGGTCGGTGTCGAGCAGGTGGCGCGCTGCTGGGTCCTGATGCGAAACGTGAGCGAAGAGAACGTAGAGGCCGCCAAAGCGAGCGCCCTGTCGAAAGAGGCTGCCGAGAAGTTGAAAGCACCGGAGGTCGGCGCCGCCGAGGTGGGGGGCAGCGCGGGTGGCTGAGCGGGCTCCGCTGAGGGTGACCCAAGCGGATCCCGTGATGGTCCGGATCACCGGCACGTACAAGCACTTTCCGGTGGGGGGCTTCGGCGGCCTGGCCGTGCGGGCCGTGGACGGCGTGGACCTGACGATCCGGCGCGGCGAGACGCTGGGTCTCGTAGGCGAGTCGGGCTGCGGCAAGTCGACGCTGGCCCGCCTGGTGACGGGTTTGCTGCCGGTGACCGCCGGCACCATCACCTTCGACGGGGATGACATCACGAAGCTGCGCGGTGGCCGCCTACGGCGCGTGCGCCGGAAGATGCAGATGATCTTCCAGGACCCGTTTGCGTCGCTCGACCCGCGGATGACGGTCGGCGACATCCTGCAGGAGCCCTTGGACAACTTTGCGATCGGCACGGTTCGTGAGCGGCGGCGACGGGTGCAGGAGCTGCTGCGTCTGGTCGGGCTCAATCCCAACTTCACGAACCGGTATCCGCACGAGTTCTCGGGAGGGCAGCGGCAGCGCATCGGCATCGCGCGGGCGCTGGCGGTGAACCCGTCCTTCATCGTGTGCGATGAAGCGGTATCTGCGCTCGACGTGTCGATCCAGGCGCAGATCATCAACCTGCTGCAGGACCTGCAGAAGGAATTCAACCTGACCTACCTGTTCATCGCGCACGACCTGGCCGTGGTGAGGCACCTCTCCGACCGGATCGCGGTGATGTACCTCGGCAAGGTGGTCGAGACGGCGGACCGGAACGACATCTACGAGCGGCCGCAGCATCCCTACACGAAGGCGCTGCTGTCGTCGATTCCGGTTCCGGACCCGATCGTGGAGAAGGAGCGGGCGCCCATCACCTTGAAGGGTGAGATCCCGTCGCCGGTGAATCCGCCGTCGGGGTGCCGGTTTCACCCGCGCTGCCCGATTGCGCGGGTACCAGGGGTTTGCTCCGAAGTTGAGCCGTTGCTCGAGCCACATGGCGCGAGGGACCAGGTGGCGGCCTGCCATTTCGCCGGCCAGGCCTAGGGCCTACCCCTGGCGGGGGCCCTCCCTTCTACTTGCCGGGCCCTCCCCCGCCGGCCGAACCTGACTCGAGTTTTCGAGATTTGAAAAACCGAGTCAACCCAGCCTGTTAAGAAGGACCCAGTCTGACCTCCAGGATCCGGTAGCCCTTCTTCGACTTCAGCCGGCTCACCCCGAAGCCCTGCTGACCAAGCCAGGCAGCCAGGGAGTCCGAGCCGAGGTTCCGCTGCACGACGAGGTACGCGACCCCGCCTGGCTTCAGCCGGGGCAGCCACTCCATCAGGATCTCGTGGAGGGCACGCTTGCCGACCCGAACCGGGGGGTTCGAATAGATCGCATCGAACCGGACGTCGGCGGCGACGCCGTCTGGGGTGGCCACAGACACGTTTGGAGCTCCGGCCGCAACTGCATTCGAGCGCGTCAGCTCCAGAGCCCGTTGGTTGACGTCCACTGCCCAGATCCGCGCTTCCGGCGAGCGGCGGGCCAGCACGATGGCGATCGCGCCGTAACCGCTGCCCAGGTCGAGCATCTCGCCGCGCGGGGGCGGGGCAGGCGCCTCCCGAAGGAGGACCATGGTGCCGAGGTCGACCCCTGTGGAGCCGAAAACCCCCCGGTCGGCCTCGAGATTCAGCTCCATATCGGCCAGGCGCAGCTTCACCGTCCGCGGCCGCGACGGAACAGCCGGCCGAGCTTCGAAGTAGTGGGATTTGGGTATACTCATCCTCTTGTCGCCCAGCCGGCCGCTGCCGCCTGGGATCAGAAACCCCCATTCGGAGAACCGTTTTGCCGACCATCCAGCAGCTGGTCCGCCTCGGAAGGCGGGCGGCTCGAGCGAAGTCTAAGGCGCCCGCGTTGCGGGGCTCACCGCAGAGGCGGGGCGTGTGCGTGCGCGTCTACACCCAGACGCCCAAGAAGCCGAACTCGGCGCTGCGGAAGGTCGCCCGCGTTCGCCTGACGACCGGGATCGAGGTCACCGCCTACATCCCCGGCATCGGCCACAACCTGCAGGAGCACTCGGTCGTCCTCATTCGTGGCGGCCGAGTCAAGGACCTGCCGGGGGTCCGCTACCACATCATCCGCGGCACGCTGGACACCGCCGGCACCAAGAACCGCAAGAAGGCTCGGTCGAAGTACGGAGCGAAGCGGGAAAAGGGCAAGGCGGCAGCCTGATGCCTCGCCGCAGCCGTCCCGTCAAGCGTGTCGTCGCGCCCGACCCTGTCTATCAGTCCGAGGCGATCGCCAAGTTCGTCAACGTGGTCATGAGCCGGGGCAAGCGCTCGACTGCTGAAAAGGTCGTCTATGACGCCCTTGCGCGCGCTTCCAAGCAGGCCAAGAAGGAGCCGCTCGAGGTATTCGACCTCGCGCTGCGCAACGCCACGCCACTGCTTGAGGTCAAGCCTCGGCGCGTCGGCGGCGCCACCTACCAGGTGCCGGTTGAGATCAGGCCCGAGCGGCGGCTGGCGCTTGCCCGTCGCTGGATCGTCCGTTTCGCGCGCCAGCGCGGCGGGAAGAGTATGAGCGAGAAGCTCGCCTTCGAGATTCTTGATGCTGCGCAGAACACCGGCGGCGCGGTGAAGCGCAAAGAGGAGACCCACCGGATGGCCGAAAGCAACAAGGCTTTCTCGCATTTCCGGTACTAAGAGATATGAACGTGGCACTGAAAATGCAGGAGCGTCCCGTCGCCATCGACAAAGTCCGAAACATCGGGATCATGGCGCACATTGACGCGGGCAAGACGACGACGACGGAGCGGATCCTGTTCTACGCGGGCCGCATCCACAAGATGGGCGAGGTCCACGAGGGGGCCGCGACCATGGACTGGATGGTCCAGGAGAAGGAGCGCGGGATCACGATCACGTCGGCCGCGACGACCGCCAACTGGCGCGACCACGCGGTCAACATCATAGACACACCCGGACACGTGGACTTCACGGTCGAGGTCGAGCGGTCGCTCCGGGTGCTGGACGGTGCGGTGGCGGTGTTCGATGCGGTGGCGGGCGTGGAGCCGCAGTCTGAGACTGTCTGGCGCCAGGCCGATCGCTACGGCGTGCCTCGTATCGCCTTCATCAACAAGATGGACCGCATCGGGGCTGATTTTTACGGGTCGCTGAACTCGATCCGCACGCGCCTGGGCGCGCGCGCGGTGCCGATCCAGCTGCCGCTGGGGGCCGAGGCGAACTTCCAGGGCTACATCGACCTCCTGAGCAAGGAGACGGTCGTCTACACGGACGACCTCGGGACCAAGTCGACGGAGTCGCTTGAGATCCCGGCCGGAATGCAGGACCTGGTGAGCCAGTACCGGCACGACCTGGTCGAGGCGGTCGCCGATTTTGACGACGGGATCATGCACAAGTACCTCGAGGAGCAGGACATCACCGAAGACGAGATCAGGATTGCGCTGCGGCGCGGTACTGTCGCGGGCGTACTGGTGCCCGTGCTCTGCGGCGCGGCCCTCCGCAACCGCGGCGTGCAGCCGATTCTCGACGCGGTGGTCGACTATCTGCCGTCCCCGGCCGATGTTCCGGCGGTGGAGGGAAAGGATCCGAAGACAGGCGCCCTCGAGGTGCGTGAGCATGACGACAACGAGCCGTTTTCAGCGCTTGCATTCAAGATCCAGATGGACCCGCAGGGCGTCGGCAAGCTGACGTTCCTCCGCGTCTACTCGGGCCGCCTGCGCGCCGGCACTTCAGTTCTGAACGCGTCGACAGGAAAGCGCGAGCGGTTCGGCCGCATCCTGCGCATGCACGCGATTCGACGTGAGGATGTCGATGAGGTCTTCACCGGCGACATCGTCGCTGCGGTCGGCCTCAAGGCGACGACGACCGGCGACACGCTGTGCGACGAAGGGCACCCGATCCTGCTCGAGGCGATCACGTTCCCCGAGCCCGTCATCTCAGTGGCGATCGAGCCCAAAACAAAGGCCGACCAGGAAAAGCTGGGCATGGCCTTGCAGCGGCTGTCGGAAGAGGACCCGACGTTCAAAGTGCACACGGACGACGAGACAGGCCAGACGATCATCGAGGGCATGGGCGAGCTCCACCTCGAGATCATCATCGACCGCCTGCTTCGCGAGTTCCGCGTGGACGCGAACCAGGGCAAGCCGCAGGTCGCCTACAAGGAGGCGATTCGCAGGCCGGCGCACGGTGTCGGGCGGTTCATTCGCCAGACCGGCGGCAAGGGGCAGTACGGCCATGCCGAGGTCGACGTGCGGCCCGGCGAGCCCGGTTCAGGGTTTGTTTTCGAGGACAAGATCACTCAGGGACGCATCCCTCGCGAGTACATCCCCGCCATCGAGAAGGGGATTCGCGAAGCGCTGCAATCTGGCGTCGCGGCGGGTTACCCGGTCGTTGACATCGTCGTCACGCTCGTCGACGGGTCGTACCATCCGGTCGACTCGAGCGAGATGGCGTTCGGCGTCGCCGGCTCGATGGCCGTGAAGGACGCCATGCACAAGGCGCAGCCGTTCTTGCTGGAACCGATCATGAAGGTCGACGTCGTCATGCCCGAGGAGTACCTCGGCGACGTCATGGGCGATCTTGCGTCGAGGCGCGGTCATATCCTCGGCATGGAAGGTCGCGGCACATCGCAGAACGTGAAGGCGAACGTGCCTCTCGCGGAGATGTTCGGCTACGCTACCGAGCTTCGGTCGATGACCTCGGGGCGGGCGACGTATTCGATGGAATTCAGTCACTACGCAGAAATGCCCGGAAATCTGGCGGAGGCTGTGGGCCGCCGCACGACTGGACGTAGTTAGTTAGGAGGAGACAGTGGCGAAGAAGAAGTTCGAGCGGACCAAGCCCCACCTGAACGTCGGGACCATCGGTCACATCGACCATGGCAAGACGACGCTGACTGCCGCCATCACAAAGGT
>DATEGL010000087.1:0-10242 GCA_035280145.1 Candidatus Dormiibacterota bacterium
GCGAAAGGTTGGTGTGTTGACCGAGGTTCCCAGCAGGATGCGCTTTGTCCGCTCCCCCACGGCGGCGAGCCACGAGAACGCAAACGGTGCATGGCCATCAGAGTGCCGCCACGGTTGGAAGTGATCGCTGACGAAGACCGACTCGAATCCGCAGCCCTCGGCCTGGATCGCATAATCGAGGAGCTCCCGCGCGCTGAACTGCTCGGCCGAGGCCTTGTACCCCAGGCGCAGAGGAGGCTTCACGAGCGCCCGGAGTAGCGCTTCCAGCTGAACGCGACGCCGCTGATCACCGCGGCGATGACAACGACGACCAGCGCAATCAGGCTGCGGCTGTCAAAAGACGCGATGCCGGCCGCCGTCAGCAGCACGAATGCGCCGACGGCCAGGAGCATCATCAGCACGAGCACGACCGCGCGGTGGCGTTGCAAGGTATTGGTGCTCAGCTAGCTTACCCACGATGGGTGAAGGGCAGGTTTTGCGCTTCGCGTCGGTGTCGTCGACTCAGGATGTCGCCCGCGAGCTGCCGATCGGCTCGATCGTCGTGGCCGACCACCAAGTCGCCGGGCGCGGCCGCCTCGAGCGGCGATGGGAGGCCCCGCCGAGAACCGCCCTGCTCGTCTCGTTCGTCCTGCAGACGAACCCGCTTCTCAGCCTCGCCGCAGGCGTGGCGGCGGCCGAGGCCTGCGGCCAGGGCGTACGGCTGAAGTGGCCGAACGACCTGCTGCTCGACGGCCGCAAGCTCGGCGGGATCCTGGTCGAAACCAGGGACGACAAGGCCGTGTGCGGAATCGGCATCAACCTCACGTCGTCGCCGGAGGGCGCTGCGCAGCTGAGCGAGCCGCGAGATCAGCTTCTCGACCGGCTGCGCGAAAGGATGTCGGTCTGGACCTCGGCACCGGGTCAAGTCGTGCTCGGCCGGTGGCGCGAGCTTTCAGCGACCCTCGGCCGGCGGGTTCGCATAAACGGCGTGGAAGGTCTCGCGGAGGATATCGGGTCGCACGGCGAGCTGATCGTGGACGGAGTCGCCTACGTGAGCGGGAGCGTCACGCACCTATGAGTGAGGCGAGGCGCGGGAGGATCTCGCCTGAGCGGCCGTGGATCACGACCTCGGCAAAGCGGTCAAATGGCGTGGGTTCTGCGTTGACCACGATCATGGGCGCACCCGATCGCACGACCTCGAGCGGGATCTCGGCTGCGGGATAAACGACAAGCGACGACCCGACGACGAGGATCGCGTCCGAGCGGCGGGCCAGCTCGAATGCCTCGTTAACGGCCGCTGCCGGCATTGACTCGCCGAAGAGAACGACTGTCGGTTTGAGCAGCGTGCCGCCGCAATTTCGACAGCGAGGCGGCATCTCGACATCGAGTCGCTGCTGGACTTCGGCGCGTGGCTCGGTACGCCCGCAATCAAGACACTGCACCGTGCGCCCCGAGCCGTGCAGCTCGATCACGCGCTTGCTGCCCGACGCCTGATGGAGTCCATCGGTGTTCTGAGTGATCACCGCGACCAGGCGTCCCGCCCTTTCCATGGCGGCCAGTGCATCGTGCCCGGGATTTGGCCGCGCTGCGAGCGCGACTGCACCACGCTCTCGTGAGACGCGCCAGTAAGCCGTCGGATCGGCCAGGAAGCTGTCGATCGACGACAACTTCACCGGGTCGTATTTGGTCCAGAGGCCGCCTTCGCCGCGGAAGGTGGGGATCCCGCTCTCAGCTGAAACTCCCGCGCCGGTGAGGGCGACCGCATGCCCGGACGTGGCGAGGATCCGGGCCGCCTTCTCGATCACCAGGCGAATTTACCGGCACAGCCGCCGGTATCGTTAGTAAGTGACCCGAGCCGACCTCGAAGCACGTCGCAGGCTGTTCCTCTACCTTGCTGCGGCTGCCCTGTTCGCAACGATCGCCGCGCGCGGGCTGACCGTGCCGCTGTACGCGCACGACCTCGGCGCGAGCCGTTTCGCCGTCGGGGCGCTCTTCTCTGTGGCGACGCTGGCCGGCGCGCTCCTCTCGCTGCCTGCCGGAGTGCTGGTCGACCGGTTTGGCGCGCGCAACCTGCTCGGGCTGTCGCTGGTGGTGACCGCGTTCTCGCAGGTCGCGACGGCGGTGACGCCTTCGGTCGCGCCGCTTTTCCTATGGCAGGTCATCGGGGGTCTGGCGGCCGGAATGCAGCAGTCATCGCTGTTCAGTGCAGTCACCGAATCGGTGCCGCGATCGAACCTCGGACGGGCGATGGGGTGGCTCACGTTCTCGATGCAAGTCGGCTTCTTCTCGGGGCCGGCGCTAGCAGGCCTGGCCCTGCGCTGGGTCGATGTCCGGGCTGACATCGCCCTGACCACGGCGGTCCTGGTATTCGCCGTTCCCGGCGTCATCGCGGCCAGCAGCACCCGCCAGCACACCGGCGACGGCCTGTCGCTGCGCGAGCCGCTCCGAGCGCTGTTGCGGCAACCCGCGTTCGCCCCGATCACGCTTGGCCTCGTGGGCATGACCCTTGCCTGGGGCACGACCGGCGCGTTCCTTCCCATCTTCGGCAAGGAGGCGCTGCTTCTGCCGAGCTCGCAGGTCGGCTACCTGCTGGCGATCCAGGCGGTTGTCAACGGCTCGTCTCGAATCCCGGCCGGGCGACTCGTGGACCGCATGCGGCAACGGTGGCCGATAGTTTTCGCAGGGGCCATCGTGTACTCGGCCGCGATGATCGTGCTCGGCCACCTCACTGGATTTCTGTGGCCGGCGATCGTGCTGGCGGCGGGGACTCCGTTCCTGGCCGCCGGATTCGTCGCCATCGGCGTCGTGTTCGGCGATCTATCCGTCGCGTCGACAAGGGGCGTCACGATGGGGATGTACGGCACAGTCCTTTTCCTGGGCCTCTCGCTGGGACCCCTCTTTTTCGGACCGGTCGTGCAGAGCTATGGCTACGCCGCCGGATTTACAACGTGCGCGGTCACGTCGGTTGTTCTTGTCGCGGTGATGGCCGTGATACAGAGCGAGCAGACTCGGCGGCGTAAAGAGCGAGCACCTCTCGATGACTCGGAAAGGCAATCGGCGGTAACGCGTCAAGCCTGAAGACAGCAACCTCCAGCATCTCCGGACCAGGGCTTATGGCCGATCCATCGATGAGCCGGCCGCGATACGCGATGCCGACGATGCTCGAAGTGGTCGTTTTGGCGACGTGGTACACACCAAGCAGTCCCGTGAGCTCGACGTTCGCGTTGATCTCCTCGTGGCACTCTCGCACTGCCGCGTCCGCCGGGTCCTCGTAGTCGTTGACAAATCCACCAGGCAGGCACCACTCGCCGTAGCCGGGCTCGATTGCCCGGCGCCCCATCACAACTCCGCCATCTGCTTCGACGACGACGGCCGCCGCGACTTTCGGGTCACGCCACAAAACGAAGTCATCGTTGGGACAAGCCTCGAGCTCGCGACCCTCGATGACCCTGGGGACAAGCGCGGCGCCGCAGTTGACGCAGTAGTGACCCACTGCGTGCGAGCTTATACGGGCTCGGCTTCTTGTCTGGTTGCGTGCGGCCTCGGAGCGGGCCCTGTCATGTCGGCCACGAAGACCTGGTCGCGCCCGCGCTGCTTGGCCGCGTAAAGCGCCTGGTCGGCCCGATCGATCAGCTGGGTGAACAGCGCCGGCTCATCGCTCGCGGCCACTCCGATGGAGATCGTCAGCTTCAGACCGCCCGGAAATGTCGCCGCCGCAACTCGCGCGCGGATTCGCTCGGCCAGCGTTCGCGCGCCCTGCTCGGTCGTTTCATGAAGGATCAACGCGAACTCCTCGCCTCCGTAGCGTGCGCAAACGTCCGACTCTCGCGCACCGGTGACGAGTATCTGCGCAAGCTCAGCCAGCACGGCGTCGCCGCTGAGGTGACCGTAAGTGTCGTTGACCTGCTTGAAGTGATCGATGTCGATCATCAGGAAGGCGATCGGATTGCGATGCCGGCGTGCGCGCTGCATCTCCTGCAGGAATCGCTGCGCAAGGGCGCGACGGTTAGGCAGCTTGGTGAGCTCGTCCGTCAGCGCGTTCTCCTCCTGGGCCTGGAAGAGCTGCGCATGGCGGATCGCGATGGCGGCCTGAGAGGCGACGCCGTTCAGGAGATCGACCTGGTCCTCCGTCAGGTCTCGCCACTCGTTCAAGTACAGCTCCATCGCACCCATCAGCTGACCCGAACGCTGAATCGGTACGACGAGCGCGTCCTGTGGATGCCCGCCCTGGTCGAGGCCGGGCGCGGTGTGCTCATCGAGCTTGACGACCAGCGGCCGCATCACGGAGACGGCTGAGCGCAGAGGCTCGTCGTCGAGCTTGCGCAGCCCACCGCGAGCGCGCGCAGTGAGGTTGTAAGAAGCTTCGCGGAACAGCTCCGCCTTCCCGGTTCTCACCAGGTACATCGCACCTGCCACCGCCCCCATGATCCTTCCGGCATGGGTCAGGGCGACATTGAGGACCTCCTCCAGCGCCAGGGACGAGTTGACGGCCTGGGCCATCGCCAGTAGGAGGGCGGCGCGGTCGCGGGCACCGCTCTCGTCGGCCAGGGCGGCCTCGAGCTCGCGGGCCGAGCCGCGCATGCGGATCATCGCGAGGCTGAGCAGGAAGAGGCAGGCCACCAGCAGAACCGAGACGATGAGAAGGACGCCTGCCGGGTCCATGAAGTTCGGATAGGTTAACGCGGCACTCCGCGAGTTGGTTCCCCCTTCGATACGCCTCCGAGCCTTGCCAGGGGGAGGTGGGTCGGCGGAGGAAAATGCCAGTCGGCTTGTGAAGGCCGGATTTACTCCGGCCGTCCCCCAAGCCTGGCCTTCCAGCGCCTCCCAGCGTGGTCAGGGGGAGGTGGGGGTTTCGCGGGGCAGAATCCCAGCCGCCATGTGAAGGCCGGATTTACTCCGGCCGTCCCCCCGGCGTGACCGTCCAGACGCCTCCCAGCGTTGCCGATTGGTTTCGCGGAGAGGACAGCCGTCCTCACCCGCGCTTTATACTCGGCGCGATCTGGAGCCGCTTTCCTTCGAGGACCTTCCCCTTGGCGGCGAATGGACGACGCGCCGCCGCACCGTCTCTGACGCCGAGATAGCCCTTTTTGCCGGCCTCGCCGGCGATCTGTCGCCGCTCACCATCGAGGCTGCGGATGGCCGTCGCACCGCCCCGCCGGCGCTCGTGGTGGCGATGGCGGTCGGGCTGGGGTCGGTCGACACGCCGGTGCCATCGGTGGCGGAGTGGGAGTGGTTGAACTGGCATTTCCCGCGGGCAGTGCATGGCGGCGAAACGATCTACGCGCGCTGGACCCTGACGCAGAAGCGACCGCCCGTCAGCGGGTCGACGTCCTCGATCGTCGTCTGGCGGGTCGACGTGCACACTGCAGACGGGGCGCTCTGCGCCGAGGGCGAGATCGGGGCCAAGGTCACGCGGAGCGCGAGCGCCGCGCGTACGGCGGCGGAGCCGGGGGTCGCTGGGTCCAGGCGTCGCCGCCGCCGCTCCCGCGCCAACGGAGGCCAGGCTGCCGAGCCGCAGAAGCCAGCCGCTCGTGCTGCTGGCGCCCCCAAGGTCGAGCGCGGCACCGGGCCGTCACGCCGCCGACGACGGCGGCGTTCTGCCGGCTCCGGGTCACGAAACGGGGACCACGATCCTCAGCCAACTGATGGAAGCGGCCCGAGCCCCGCGGCTGCCGCGCCTGCTCAGCCCGCCCATCCTGCCCAGCCTGCCCGAAGTGGCATCGGCGGAGTGCTGCGCCGCCTGCGCGGCTCCACCTAAGCCGGGACTTCCAGCGCCTCCAGGTACTCGATCACACGCCGCGTGAGCTGTGTCGGAGTCGAGGCGCCGCTCGTCACGCCAACCTTTCTGGCGCCTCTGAACCAGCCCAGATCCAGGTCTTCGAAGTTGTCAACCAGGTACGCCGGCTTGTGGCCCAGCTTCTTGACCACCTCGACCAGGCGCAGCGAGTTGGACGATCGGGGGCTGCCCACCACGATGACCAGGTCGACTTCCTTGGCGGCTTCAACCGCCGCCTCCTGCCGCTCCTGCGTCGCGCGGCAGATCTCGTTGAAGACCTCAGCCTGCGGGTAGCGCGCCTTCACTCTGCCGATCAAATCTTCGGTGTCCCACACCGAAAGAGTCGTCTGACAGGTCACCGCGATGCGGTCGCCGTTCAGCTCGAGCGTGTCGATGTCCTCGGGTTCCTGGACCAGGTGGACGCTGCCTGGCGCCTCACCCATTACCCCTTCGGGCTCGGGGTGGCCCTTGCGGCCGATGTAGACGACCTGATAGCCCTTGTTTGCGAGATCTGCCACGAGCTCGTGCGTGCGCACGACGTCTGAGCACGTGGCGTCGACGGGCTTCAACCCCAGCTCCACCGCACGCTGCTTGACCTGCGGTGACACGCCGTGCGCGGTGAATATGACCGTGCCTTCTTTGATGTGCTCGAGCCCCGCAAGCCGGTTCGGCTGATCGACCAGCGCGATGCCCTGCGTCTGGAGGTCGTCCGTCGCATGCGTGTTGTGGACGAGCATGCCCAGCATGTGCACCGGGCCATCGGTCTCTTCACGTACCCGTTTGGCGATGCGAAAAGCGTCCACCACTCCGTGGCAGTAGCCGCGCGGAGTGATCTTCACGACTTCCATCTAGGCCGAGTTTACGTGAGATGATTTCGCCAACCATGGCCGTCGCGGCGGTCACTTCGGCCCGATCGGAGCGTGCGGAGTACGCGCGCGACGCGCGGCCGGCGCGCTTCCTCGCCCTGATTCTCGACAGCGTCGCTCTGGCCTTCATCCTGCTCGTCGCCAACAACGTCTTCGGCGTGACCCACGTCGAAACCTGGCCTCAGATCACAATCGGCGCCGGGCCGTTCACAACCTCGATCCCTGTGCCCGCCCAGTGGCTCATCGGCTTCCTGTATTTCGCCATTCCCGAGGCCATGTTCGGGGCCACGCCAGGCAAGCAGTGGATGAGGCTCAAAGTCGTTCGCCTCGACGGACAGCGCATAGGCGTCCGCGAGGTGGTCGTCCGAAACATCCTGAGGCTGGTCGACGGCTTTCCTTTCCTCTACCTGCTAGGGGCCATTTCGGTTCTCAACACCAATGGCGCCCAGCGCATCGGCGACATGGCTGGCGGGACGACTGTGGTGTTCCGGCATCGGGCGCTCCAGCCCGGCGCCACGCTGTCGTCGACTCCGTCAGCGCACCGTGCACTTGGGCTCGCGCTCGCAGTCGCGCTCATATTCACCGTCGCGTTCGCCTACTTCGGCCACCCGCCGCTCGTCATCGCGGGCGACTTCAACCAGCGCCTGATCTTCGGGCGCGACGTCATCTCGTACTCGCTGGGCACCCCAACGTGGGGTCCGGGGACTGTGACTTATCCCATCACCCTGACCAAGACGAATGCCCATTGCAGCGGCACCGTCAGCCTGCGGTGGTGGTGGGAGTCCCTCGGCTGGCAACCGAACGGCGAGTCCTACGACTGCAGCCCGTGATCTATCCCGGCGAACGCTCGAGCAGCAGAGTGGGCGTCTAAGTAACGAGAGCCGCAGCAAGCTCGTCGATTCCGCCGTGACCCGGTCCCGGAATGACGCGGTCAGCGGCCGCGATGACCTCGGCCGGCGAGCCTTCGACCGCCACGCCGAGTCCGGCCCAGGCGATCATCGAGGCGTCGTTTCGCCCATCGCCGACCGCGGCGACTTCTGACTGCATGATCCCGTAGCGCCGGGCCAGGAACTGCAGTGCCGACGCCTTGTCGCTCAGCACGCTGGTGAACTCGAGGTACTCAGGCACCGACGTGGCGATGTTGAGCTTGCCCGCCCAGATCTCGCGCGTCACGGGCAGCAGTGCCTCGAGGGTCGACGCCGCCGCGACGATCACCAGCTTTGGCGTCGTCGGTCCCATGGCCTGATCCAGGTCGCCCACGACATGGACCTCCATGCCGGCGTGATCGGCGTACTGGTGCGCCTCCGGGCGGTCGCGTTCGACGATCAGCCTGTCGTCCCGATACGCCTGGACGTGCAGATCGCGCTCGCGCGCGAAGCGGATGACCTCCACCGCCATGTCATGAGGGATTCCATGGTCGAGCAGCACGGTTCCGTCGAGCTCGCGCACCTCCGCACCCTGATAACAGACGATCGGTCCTTGCAAACCCAACTTCTCGACCCAGGGCAGGGCGCCTGGAAAGGGCCGGCCGGTGCAGGCCACCACCGCCACCCCGGCGGCGAGGATCCGGCCGAGCGCCTGCACATCGCGCGGGTCGAGGTTGAGGTGCAGGTCGAGGATCGTGCCGTCGAGGTCGAGCGCGAGGAGCCTGTAGCGCAGAGCCGGCGCTATCGCTTGACGTCCGTGTTGATGAGGTTGGGCGGCCTACCGCCACGCACAGCTGTGGCCATGTTGCGGGCGGCCATAGCCGACATCTCCGAGCGCGTGCGCACGGTGGCGCTCGCGATGTGGGGTGCCAGGACAACGTTAGGCATCTTGAGTAGCCCCGGATGCACGGCCGGCTCCCGTTCATAGACGTCGAGCCCGACGCCCGCCAGCTTCTTCGCGGTCAGCGCCTCCACGAGCGCGGCCTCATCGACCACGGGTCCCCGCGAGGTGTTGATGAGAATCGCGTTGCGCTTCATCGCGCCGAACTGTGGAGCGCTGAGCAGGTGATGCGTCTCCTGCGTCAGGGGCACATGGACCGAGATGAAATCCGATTCGGCGATCAGGCGGTCCAGGCTCGCCCGCTTCACGTTCAGCTGCTCCTCCGCGTCCGGCGGCAGCGGCTGGGGATCGTAGTAGAGGACGCGCATGTTGAAGCCTTTCGCCCGGTGCGCGACCCCGCGTCCGATGCGGCCGATGCCGATGATGCCGAGCGTGGCGTCGAACACGTCCTGGCCGAGCATCATGTCGATCGCCCAGCCGTGGAAATTTCCGGCCCGGATGAAATTGTCGGCTTCGACAACTCGCCGCGCGGTGGTCATCAGCAGCGTGAAGGCGAAGTCGGCCGTGGCGTCGTCGAGCACCCCAGGCGTGTTGGTGACCATCACCTTGTGGGCGGTCGCGGCGGCGATGTCGATGTTGTCGAAGCCCACCGCGACGTTGCTGACGCACTTGAGACCTGGCGTGGACAGGACGGTTTCGCGGATCGGGTCCATCAGCTGGCTCACGATGCCCACGCACCCTTGCGCGGCCTGGCTGATGCTGGCTTCGTCGAGCGGTCCGCCCGCGGGATAGCTGATCACCTCGGCCGCCTCGGCGAGGATGGCCGGACCCGGATCGAGAAACGGATGCATCAGAAGGACGCGTGGGCGCCCGCTCGGGCTCACGGATTGAGACCAAGATCGTGAGCAATCGGCTTGAGCGCGTCGCGCACGAACTCGACGTGCTCATCGAAAGGCACCCCAAGGACCTCGGCCCCGGCGACGAGCTCCTCGCGGTGCACGCCGCGCGCGAACGCCTTGTCCTTCATCTTCTTGCGCACGGTGCTGGGCTCGACCGCGCTCAACGACTTGTCGGGCTTGACCAGCGCGCACGCGATGATGAAGCCGCACATCTCGTCCACCGCGTAGAGCGCCTTGCGCGCGTTGCTGTCGCGGGGTACGTTCAGGTAGTCGGCGTGCGAAGCGATGTCGTCGAGGATGTCCTCCGGCCAGCCCTTCTCACGCAGCATCGCGATGCCGCGCATCGGGTGCAGCTCCGCGGTCGGACCGGACTCGTAATCCCAGTCGTGGATCAGGCCGATGACCGCCCATCGCTCTGGGTCCTCCCCAAAGCGGCGCGCGTAAGCCTCCATCGCAGCGGACACGCTGCGCATGTGCCTGCGCAGCTGCTCGGACTGCGTCATCGAGGTGACGAGCTCCCAGGCTTCTTCCCGCGTCGGTGTTTGGATCGTCACAGAATCTCCTCGAGGGCGGTGAGCAGCTTTTGGTGCTGATCGCGGGTGCCGACCGTGATGCGAATCCAGCCCGCGATCGGCTCTCGATCGTAATGGCGAACGAGGATCCTGCGCTCGCGCAGCCCCGCAACGACCTCGGCGGCGGGTCTCGGCGGCTTTACAAACACGAAGTTCGTAGACGACGGCACGAGGTCGAATCCGATGTGCACAAGCGCGTCGGCGAGCTCGCCTCGGTTGCGCACGACCTCATCGACGACTTTGTGGTGGTGAGCGTCATCCTCGATCGCCGCGACCGCAGCGACGATCGCCAGCCGGTCGACGTTGTATGAGTCCTTGACCGCGTCGAGCGCCTCGATCAGGTCGGGATTTCCCAACGCGAAGCCAATCCGCATGCCGGCAAG
>DATEGL010000088.1:0-3122 GCA_035280145.1 Candidatus Dormiibacterota bacterium
ACTCTTGGCCGCGGCCTGCGAGATCCCGAGGACGCGCGCCACCTCTTCGAGCGGGAGGTCGAGGTAGTAGTGGAGGACCAGCAGCGCCCGGTCGCGCACCGGCAGCCCGGCGAGGGCGCGGCGTAGGTCGACGCCGCCGGCCAGGTCCGCCGCCGTCGCCGGCCGCTCGGCGTCGATCCCTCTCAGCACCGACCACCACCGGCTGCGCCGCAGGTCCCGGCAGTGGTTGGCGACGATCGTGAAGAACCAAGGCCGGAAGGCGCTCCCCCGGCGAAAGCTGTCTAGCTTCAGCCAGGCTCTGAGCGTCGCCTCCTGCACGGCGTCCTCCGCCTCGTCCCGATCCAGGAGCATGCTGGCCGCCAGCCGGTACGCCGGCTCCATCAGCGGCGTGACCAGGTCCTCGAACGCGGAACGGTCTCCCGCGACAGACCGCTCGATCAGGTCGTCGGCGAGGCTCGTGGCCATCCTCTCGACCCGCCTACGAGCTGGTGCGCCGAAAAGTGTCGCCTCGCCTGCTGCGGTGCCGGGCGGGCGCGGGCCGCGGCCGCTCGGGCTCGCGCGTGTTGCCCATCAGCTCGCCGTCGCGCAGAGTGAGCGTGCGCGTGGCGGCGCACCCGCCGTGTGATCGCCGGCGCGGTCCTGCTCGGACGGACCCCGCCGCCTGACGGCTGCTGACGGCGGTCCTCACCCTCCGATAACGAGCACGCCGCCAGAGTCGGCCTGCACCTGGCTGCCCAAGGGCCGAGGCATGGTTGTTGGCGGCCCAGCGCAGGTCGAGCTTGTCGAAGAGGAGCCTCGGGTCGTTGACGACGGCGACCGGTTGCGGGGCATGGTAAGCCCCGGTCACGATCTCCTGGCACCAGCGCAGGAAGACCTTGCGGATCGTGGCCTTGTCTTTTGAGGTCAGGACCGGATAGAGCCAGTCGACGGCCAGACCGTAGGACTCACCCTGCCAGCGGGCGCGATTGCTGTCGGAGGTCGCGAAGGTAGGGTCGCGGAAGGGCTGACCTTGAGCGGGCCACTTCGCCGCCCGGTCCATGACGTACATCAGGAGCGCCCGCCCGCACGGAAGTCCAGGGACTGGCCGAAAGTCATCCGGCCACTGCGACGCGCCGGCCGAGCCAACGGCCCAGTGGTTTGTCGCCCAGCCTTCCTAGCCATCTTCGACGACGATCAGGTGATCGTATCCGCCCTGCTCGAGGAGGTGGCAGCCAGAGCTACGCCCGCCACCATCGAGGCCGGCTACACCGCCCTCCATCGCTGGCCTGGCCGGCGCCAGGGCACCATCGAGCGTCACCCAACGGGGAGCATGCAGCGAGGCATGAGATGGCGGCTCGTTGTGGAGTTGCCGGACCAGCGCGAGTACCTGTGACAACGGCTCCCGGCGGCCGGCCGAGGAGCTGACCGAACGGCCGCGCAAGCTGCCCCGCACCAAGCGGGCCGCGCAAACCGGCCAGGCAGGGCTGAAGATCAGGGGGGAATGGGAGACACGCACAGACATGCCCAAAAGTCAGCGTCAGCCCGTTAGGACGGCCACCGAGACCCCGACGACCGCCGCTGCCCGGGGCTGCGCCGAACCAGTAAGACGACAGCTAAGGGCCTTCGCGGGAATAAGCCTTACGGATCATGGCGGATCGGCAAGGTGGCTCGGGGTCTGATCGTGTAGTTCCACTCGCCGTGGAAGCTGTGCGGATTGAGGTCGATGTCGTGCATGTCCGCGTCTGAGACGCGGATCCCCCGGGGATAGCTCCCCAGATCGTGTTCGGCGTGGACTTTGAGGCCCGTGCGAGTGGTGGTCGCGGCGATCAGGTTGACGACAACCTCGTGGCTGGTGAGCGGTCGGCCCCGCCAGTTCATGCTGATGTGCGCGAACAGACGGTGCTCGATCTTGTTCCACTTGCTGGTCCCTGGTGGGAGATGACACACCGTGATCGCCAGATCGGCCTCGCTGGCGAATCGGGACAACTCGTGCTTCCAGGCTCGCACCTTGTAGCCGTTGCTGCCGCCGCCATCGCAGCAGATCAGCAACTGCCGCGCCTCGGGATAGGCTGCAACACCGTCGCCTTGCCACCAGCGGCGCAGAGTTTCGACCGCGAAGCTAGCGGTGTCGTGATCCTGGCCGACGTTGACCCAACCCACGTTGCGCTCCAAGTCGTAGATGCCGTACGGGATCGCCTTGCCCAGCTCTGCGATCTCGAAGTCGTGCACCCTGACCGGCACCGGCTGGCCCTTTGGCTCCCATTCCCTTCCGACGTTCTTGAATTCGCCGATCAGCTCCTTCTTTTTGGCGTCCATCGACACCACCGGTAGGCCTGCGTCGCGGAACTCGCGAGCCTTCTCGTTCAGGTAGCGGAACTGCGCGTCCCGGTCGGGATGCTGCATTCCCTCGGTAGTCTTCGCATTGGCCTGGAGGCTGTAGCCGGACTCGCGCAGCAACGTCCCCACCGTCCCCGCGCTGACCGGGTGCCCGCCGCGAGTGAGCGCCAAAGCCAACTGCCCGGTGCTCTTGCAGGTCCAGCGCAGTGGCGACATCGGATCGCCGCGGCTGTCCGGATCAACCAGCGCGTCGAGCGCTGCCGCCAACTCCGGATCGGTCTGTGTCAGGCGCTTCCGACCGGCGCCCGGCTGGCGGATGCGACCATCGGTTAACGGCGCCGCATCGAGGTCTTCGAAGGCCTTGTAGATGGTGGGACGCGACACCCCCGTGGCACGAGCGACCAAGGCCACGCCGCCGCGACCGATGTCACGAGCTTCGGCACCAACCCACAGTCGCCGCTGACGCTCGTTGAGGTGAGGCGCGATGGTAGCGAACCGAGCCGCCACCGACGCCTCCGACTGCACGGATCGACGCTACACCCAAAATCGATCCTATGTCAAGATAATTCTTACGAGCGCCCTTAGTCGCAGTCCTGCAGCGTGCGCGCCCTGCCCGGCGGGGTTCTGATCGGCTATGATCTTATATGGCATTGCCAAATAAGATTACCATCTCAGCAATGACCACCCGAGCCCTAAGGGCGCGTCGCCGACGTCTGGCGCGCTCGCTGCCAGACGTGGAAGGCCTGATCTCCGGCTCGGTGGTCGAACAAGGACGGCGTTGTGGCAAGGAGGGATGCCGATGCGCG
>DATEGL010000089.1:0-4482 GCA_035280145.1 Candidatus Dormiibacterota bacterium
CTGCCGACGACGCTCGCGGTCGGCGTGATGTCGGGCGCGGGCATCTCGGCCAGGTTGATGGCGCGGTTCGGTCCGCGCGCCCTCGCGATCGCAGGCATGTCAACCCTTGCGTCCGGGCTCGTTCTCCTGTCGCAGGTGGACGCGCAGGCGAGCTACTTCCCGATGCTGTTCGTCGCTTTCCTGTTGCTGGGCGTCGGCGGTGGCACGGCGTTCCTGCCGCTGCTGACGATCGCGATGTCCGAGGTCGCACCGGCGGAAGCCGGACTGGCGTCAGGCTTCAGCAACGTGACCATGCAGGTCGGTGGGGCGCTGGGCCTGGCCGCGCTTGGCGCCGTCTCCACAGACCACGCCAGGGCGCTATTTGCGGAGGGCGACCCGCTCCCAGTCGCTCTGACCGGTGGCTATCAGCTCGGCTTCGTGCTCGCCGCAGTCGCGGTCGCTGCCGCTGTGGCGGTGGTGATGACCGTTCTTCGAGCGGCCCCGCGGCCAACACGGGCGCGCACCGGGTCAGAGGACGCCGAACCGGCCGCCAACGCTGAGGCGGCGTGATTCATCAAAGAACTCTTGAAAGGAGGACCCAAGACATGAGCATCAACAGCCCGAACACAGAAATGACGAGGCAGACCCTGGTTGCCTTGTTCGCGACTCGTGGCGACGCCGATCAAGGCATGTCCCGACTCATGAACCTGGGTGTCGATCCCGGAAACATCGGCTTGCTCGAACCGGGGGACGCGCCGAGGCACCCAAACGTACGACGGTCGGTTGGAACTTTCGTGGGTGCGTTGGCCGGGGCAATCGCGGGCGGCGTGCTGGGGGCGGTTGGACTTGGACTCTCAAGCTTCGGCCCAAGACTGGTCGCGGCGGTCATTGGGGTCGCGCTCGGCGGCTACGCCGGCGCATTGTTTGGAAGCTTCTTCGGTGGCGATGCCGGCCACCCGGACGAGCCCTATTTCGTGCGCGCGATCCAGGACGGCAGGATTCTCGTGTCGGCCGACCTTCCCGACCGCGATGGCGAGAACCACGCCGTCGCGGCCCTCTACGAAAGCAGCGCCCTGGAGGTCAACAGCCTGGGTACCGGCCGCCTCGACATGCAGTTCCGCCATCCGCTGGAAGAGGTCGCCTGACCTACGTCGCCCTCTTTGCGTAGAAGCGACACGGCGGCGATTCCGCCGTCGTATGGAAGTTCCAGTGACGGCACCACGCGGTGCCGTCGAACTTTCTGCATGTCCCACACGTCACGCGCGGTGACTGCACGCGCGTCTTCTTCATGTGATGTTCCGGCCGCTCGCCGGGAAACGCCTCGGTCACAGCTGGGAGCGCACCTCCCACAGCTCCGGATAGAACCGCTTGCCCAGGGTGGTCCGCAGGTACTGCGCGCCGCTGCTCCCGCCGGTGCCGGTCTTGCCGCCGATCTGGCGCTCGACCATCAACACGTGACGCGACCGCCAGTGGGCAAACGTCTCGTCGTGGTCGAGCAGTGCCTCGCACAGGTCGAATAGCTCGCCGTACCGCTCGCGGTTCCGAAAGATCTCGAGGAGCGACGGCGATCTGCGGCGCTTGACCAGCGCCCTGAACGCATCATCGACCGAAGGTTCGTCGAGCCGCCTGTGCAGCCGCGCCAGCTCCGCCGGCGTCGCCTCCAGCCTTGCTACGTACTTCGCATCCTTCAGGCCCGAGAGAAACTCGATCTCGCGAAACTGCACCGACTGAAATCCGCTTGCCGGGGCGAGCTTGGAACGAAACGCCAGGAAATCCTGCGGCGACATCGTCTCGAGCACGTCGATCTGCTCCACCAGCAGCTTCTCGATCACATGGACGCGACGCAGGTGATGGCGGGCAAAGAAGATGTCGTCCGCGTCGATTCGATCACGCGTCGCCTCGAGCTCGAACAGCACGACCTTGAACCAGAGCTCGTAGACCTGGTGCGCGACGATGAACAGCAGCTCGTCGTGCTCTCTGCTGAGGCCCTGCTGCAGCTGCAGCAGCTCCGGCACCTTGAGGTAGCTGCCGTACGAAAGCTCGCGGCCCTCTTCCCCGAAGCGCCTTGACATCGCTAGGTGGACATCACTAGTGGCGGAAGTGGCGGCGGCCTGTCAACACCATCGCGATCCCCGCAGCCTCCGCGGCGGCGATGACGTCGGCGTCCCTCATCGAGCCACCGGGCTGGATGACCGCCGTCACACCCGCGTCCGCCGCCACCTGCAGACCATCCGGGAATGGGAAAAATGCGTCTGATGCAAGCACGGCGCCGCGCGATCGCTCGCCCGCCCGCGCGACAGCCATCTGCACCGCCTCGACGCGCGACATCTGACCTGCGCCCACGCCGACGGCGGAATTAGCACTGAAGAGCACGATGGCGTTGGACTTCACGTGCTTGACCGCGATCCACGCGAGGCCCAGCTGCTCCCACTCGTCCTCGCCCGGCGCGCGCCGCGTGACCGTCCTCGTCGAGCCGCGATCGAACCGATCGCGGTCCCATTCCTGGACCAGCAATCCCCCAGGCACTGAGCGCACGTCGTAGTCGAACAGTCCGGCGCGAGCAGGTTCGGCCGCCAGTACGATCATGTTCTTGCGCCGCGCGAGCACGTCCCTGGCCTCGTCGAGGATCTCCGGCGCGATCACGACGTGGGTCACGATCTGCACGATCAGCTCGGCCGTCGAGCGGTCGAGCGGCCGGTTCACCGCGACGATGCCGCCGAACGCCGAGACCTTGTCGCACTCGAACGCCATCCGGTACGCGGTGGCTGTGTCATCCGCGACGGCCAGTCCGCACGGGTTTGTGTGCTTGACGATAGCGGCGGCGGCCTTTTCGTAATCCATCACCAGCTGGATCGCCGCCGATGCGTCCTGGATGTTGTTGAAGCCCGGAGGTCCGCCCTGCACCTGTACCGCGCCTCCGATTCCTCCAGGATCGGGGCCGAGCCTGTAGAACGCAGCCTTCTGATGCTCGTTCTCGCCGTACTTGAGCGGCTCGGCGAGCAGGCCCGCAAGCGTCAGCTCGGTCGGAAACCCGTTTCCGCCCTGGCGGCGCAGATAGGCCGCGATCCAGGCGTCGTATGCCGATGTGTGGGCGTACGCCTCGGCAGCGAGACGGCGCCGCATCGCCAGGTCCAGCGTGCCCTCGGTCAAAGCCGCCAGAACGTCCGGATAACGCTGCGGCCACACGACGACGACGACCGAGTCGTGATTCTTGGCGGCAGCCCGGATCATGGCCGGGCCTCCGACGTCGATCTGCTCCATCGCCTGCTCGAACGTGACGTCGGGACGAAGAGCGGTGTCGACGAACGGGTAGAGGTTGCAGCAAACAAGGTCGATCTGTCTCAACCCGTGCTCATTCAACGCGGCCATGTGCTCGGGACGATCCCGGCGCGCGAGGATCCCGGCGTGCACCCCCGGGTGCAGCGTCTTGATCCGGCCGTCCATCATCTCGGGGAAGCCGGTCAGCGAGCTGACCGGCTGCACGTCAACCGCCGCATCCTGGAGCGCCTGCATCGTCGTGCCAGTCGCGAACAGGTCGTAGCCCAATCGCCTCAGGCCACGAGCGAACGCCGGCAGGCCGGTCTTGTCGCTAACGGACAGAAGCGCGGTTGGCAAGCCTGGCCTCCATGATTCGGATCCCCTCAGGCAGGATTCGGTGTTCAACCTCGTGCACTCGCACTCGAAGCGTGTCCACCGTGTCGCCGGGCAGAATCGGCACCGTCTCCTGGAGAAGGATCGGGCCTGCGTCGAGCTCCGTGGTCACGACGTGGACTGTCGCCCCGGTGCGCGACGCTCCGCTCGCCAGCGCCTGCTCGATCGCGTCCATCCCGCCGGCAAATTCCGGCAGCAGTGACGGGTGCACGTTGATAATTCGATTTTCGAACGCCTCGAGAAACGGGGTCGAGTGGATGCGGTCGTAGCCGGCGTCGACGACGAGCTCGACGCCGTGTTCAAGAAAGAAATCACGCATCGCAATGTCGCGCTGCTCGACCGAGCCGAACGCCTTCTGGGGCAGGTCGCCAAGCGGAATCCCTCGCGCCCGCGCCAACGCCGCCGCGCCGCACGTGGGTCGATTGGTCGCGACCGCCACCACGTCGAAGCCGCGATCGACGAGGTTGCGCAGATTCGTGCCCTCGCCCGACGCTGCGACCCCGATTCTCAGCTGAGCACCACCCTGTCTGGGCCTGCCTGCTCCACCAGCTCTCCGATCACGACAACATCCTTCGGCACGTCGTCGGGGGCCGCGACAACGATCATCCCGACTCCCATGTTGAACGTTCCCCACATCTCGTCGTCCGAGACCCGGCCGCGCCGGCGGATCTCTTCGAAGATCAGATTCGGCCGCCAGGCCGCCCTGTCCACCATCGCGCTCAGCCCTGATGGCACCACGCGGGACAGATTGCCGGCGATCCCGCCGCCAGTGATGTGCGCGGCGGCCTTCCAGCGCAGGCGCCGCAGGTCGGCGAGGTACGAGAGATGCGGCGCCATCAGCGCGGCGGAGAG
>DATEGL010000090.1:0-7717 GCA_035280145.1 Candidatus Dormiibacterota bacterium
GGTGTGCTGTCCCGGCTGACGGTTGACAGTCCCGTCCCGGTAGACACCCGACACTCCCTCTGAAATCATCGCCGAGGTGCAGTGCCTTCGGCGTGCTTGTTTCGAATTTCGCCCGAGCTGGTTCGAGCCACCGTTTTGAGCAACTCGCTGCCCACCCAGAACTGCAGCAAACCGTCAGTCGCCAGGACGTCGCAGGCGCTACCGCCGTAGTGCTTGCCCACGCTGACGTGCTGGTACCCGACGCAGACGATGCCGTTGCGGGCCACCCGCCTTGTCACCCATTGCTCGCCGTTGCGTTCGGGGTGGTGGGTCAGTTGGCGAGGCGCCGCTTCGCCGGTCGCGTGGAACCGGCTCTCCGGAGTGACATCGCCCAGCGCCTGGTGCGTTCGCTGCGTGTTGTAGTAGGTCACCCACTCATCTAGCGCCTCCTGTGCCGTCTTCAGATTCCGAAACACCTGCCTGGTGTTGAACTCGATGCGAAGGGTGCGATGAAAGCGCTCGATCTTGCCGGTGGTGGTCGGCGAGCCTGGCTGCGTGAGGATGTGGTCGACGCCGTTCTCACGGCATATCCGGTCGAACAGCACCTCGACCGGTGGCTGGGCGAAGCGGCCGGTGAAGACCTTGCCGTTGTCGGTCAGCACCTGCGCCGGAACTCCGTATTCACGCATGGCCGAACTGAACCCATCGCACACGCCTTGGGTGTGCTCCCGCGACATCAGCCGGGCCGAGATACAGAAGCGAGAGTGGTCGTCGATGCCAGTCAGCGCCTTGGCAGAAGTCCCATCAGCCAGCGCGAAGCCATGCACGACGTCCAGCTGCCACAACTCCATCGGCATGGCCCGCTCCCATCGCTTCCAGACCTTCAGGCGTCGCAGCTTTCGCTCCGGGTCAGTCAGTCCGGCTCGCGCCAATGACCTCTGGACAGCCGACTTCGAGGGCGCCGGCTGCACGCCTTTTCGAGCAAGCTCTATCGCGAGTCGACGCGCCCCCAAGTACGGTCGCGCTCGACGAAGCTCGAGCAACTGGGCTTCGATTTCGGCCGGCATCTGATGTGGGCAGCGGTCCGGTCGATGCGAACGATTGGCCAGCCCCTCCAATCCTTCGTCTTCGTAGCGCCCCAGCCATTCATGCAAGGTCTGCCGGCATACGTTCCAGTCCCTCGCCACCTCAGTCACCGTGCGACCGTCGCTGATTACCGCCTGGACTGCTTTGTACCTTTGCTCTGTCACGCTCAGCTCCCTCATGCGCGGGAGTGTCGGGTATCAGCCGGGACACCTGTAAGGCATCAACCGGGACGCTGACAAGCATCAACCGGGACGCTTTCGTCAAGCATCAACCGGGTCAGCACACGAAATTGGCTCCGGGACGGGGACTCGAACCCCGAACCTTGCGGTTAACAGCCGCCTGCTCTACCGGTTGAGCTATCCCGGATTGACTTTCGAATTCTAGGTGCTGCCTTCGTCGGGCCGCCCACGCCTACGATTCATGCGCCTTCAATGCCTGAGCCAATTCGCACTGAGCGTCTCGATCTCGTGCCACTCGAGCCCGACGTGGTCCGCGCCCTCATAGCCGGTGGGTTCGCCGGCCTGAACCTTCCGTCGGAGTTTCCAACCCCCGGCGACCAGGAGGGCTTCCTTCCGATCCAGCTCCGCCGCATGGAGGCGGACCCCGAGCGTCGCGAGTGGATGGCGCGACTCATTGTCAGGCGCGATGACAAAGCAATCGTCGGACATTGCGGATTCCACGGACCCCCCGACGTGATCGGCCGCGCTGAGATCGGCTATACGGTTTTCACAGCGTATCGCGGACTGGGACTGGCGAAAGAAGCCGCGAGGGCTCTTGTCGCCTGGGCCTTCGATCATGGCCAGGAGAAGGTCTATGCCACGGTCGCGCCCAGCAACGCGCCATCACTGGCGGTCGTGCGCCGCCTCGGCTTCACGCAGGTCGGGACGCAGGTGGACGAGGTCGACGGTCTTGAGCTGGTGTTTGTGATCGAGCCGCCTTTGCGATGAAAGCCTCCTGCACACGCTCGACCTCTCCGGCGACCGCGATCGCGGTGTCGATAAACGCTGCGGCCGCGGGCGGCCTGTAGCGATCGCGATGCCACACGACGACGAGCACCCGCGGCGGTACTGGCTCGGCCGGCAGGCGGAGCTCGACACGGGAGTTGTTCTCATCGACTGCAAGCAGCGGCGCCAGCGCAACGCCCATACCAGCGGCGACCATCGCCTGCACTGCCCCGTTGTCGTTGGAACGGAACACGAACCTGGGACGCACTCCGCGTGCGCGTAGGAAGTCCTCGGCTATGTCCTGATGGCGGAGATGCTGGTAAGCGATCATCGGAAGGCCGTCGAGCTCCGAGAGATTGAAGCGCCGGCCTGCGCCCGGTGAACCGGCCGGCACCACGAGCACGTACGGATCGCTCATTAGTTTGCGAACTTCGAACGGTCCTTCCGGGATCGGCTCGATCGAGAAGCTGATATCCAGCGCGCCACGCTCGACCGAATCCACGAGCGTCGCCTCGACGGAATCCTCGGTCAGGCGCACGTCGACATCCGGCCATCGCGCCTTGAAGCGCCGCATCGCCTCAGGCAGGATCTTGTTCTCCACGCTCTGATAGATGCCGACGCGGATGGTGCCCGAACCACCCGCGATGTACTGGCGGAGGTCGGCTTCGGCCGCGTGCATCCGCGATTCGATGGCGTCGGCATGACCCAGCAGCAGGCGGCCGGCTTCCGTCACCTCGACGGTGCGGCGCCCGCGCGAGCGCTCGATCAGGCGTTGTCCGACCAGCGCTTCGAGCTCACTTATGTGGTCGCTGACCGTGGACAGCGAGGAGCTCAAGGCCTGCGACGCTGCCCAGAAGGTTCCCGTCCCGGCGATGGCCCGAAGCGCCCGCAGGTGCTTGAGCTCGATGCTATTCCAATTATCCGGCATGGCGATATTTTATGACGAAAATAGAGGTTGCTCCGGAGATTGCGCCTGGGAACACTAAGGGCATGGAGATTTTGATGGCCGTCCTGCCGATACTCCTGCTGGTGCTGTGCGCGGCGCCGTGGGCCGTCGACTCTCGGCCGGCCGACGTGGAGCGGGCCACCCACTGGTGGCCGGCGACGCCGCGAGACTGACCGGGTAGCAGCAACCCGGCGCAAGGGGCAAAGCCCCGCGCGCGTTACTGCCAGCATGAAGGTGCTGGCCCCGGCCACGGTCGCGCTCGTGCTGGCGGCCTGCAGCGCATCGCCGGGTTCGTCGGCCTCGACCACCATCAGCTTCTGGTACGTCGCCGGCGCCACTCAGTCCGACCAGGCATTCCAGCAGGTCGCCCACGCATTCCAGGCCAAGAACCCGACCGTCGAGGTCAAAGGCACCGCGCTCTCGGGAGCTGACGCCTACAGCAAGCTGCTGGCGGCCACTACGAGCGCGAACGGGCCTGACGTGATTGCAATCAACGCCTCATGGGCCGGCGCCTTCGCCGGCGCCGGCGGCCTGCACGAGTTCACCGCCGCCGAGGTGCAGAGCCTTGGGGGCAGCGCCGCGTTCGTGCCCGCGGCCTGGGCATCGTCTGGCGCATACAAGAGCGGCAAGACCACATCGATCCCCTGGTTCATCGACACTCGCGCGGTCTACTACCGCGCCGACGTGCTGCAGCACCTTGGCATAGATCCCGCCAATGCGTTCAGCAACTGGGAGGCGCTCGACCACACGCTGACGGCGATCAAGACCTCGCACTCGATCCCCGCCCTCGGCATCGCAGGCAAGAACGACGCCAACCCGGCCGCGAACCTCGCCCCGTGGATATGGGAGGCAGGCGGCTCGTTCGTCAGCGATGACGGCAAGACGCCGACCATCAACTCTTCACTGTCCGTGGACGGGGTCGACGAATACCAGCGGTTCGGGGGCAAGTACGTCGACGCGCACGTGCTGCAGCAGACGACCGCGACCGTAGAGAAGATGTTCGCGGACGGCCAGTTCGCGGTGACCTTCAGCGGGCCGTGGCTCGCCTCGAAGCTGCAGGGCTCGCAGTTTGGCGTGGCTCCGTTTCCGACCGGTCACCGGGGACAAGTTGTGTTCGCCGGCGCGAGCAACCTCGCGATCCCGGCCCGGAGCAAGCACATGAGCGCCGCCATGGACTGGGTGCATTGGCTGGTCAGCGCGGAAGGACAGACGAGCTATGTGCCGCGAGTCGGGATGTATCCGGCACTGGTTTCGGCTGCCGACTCGACCGCATTCACGAGCAACAGATACTTTGCGGCCTTCAAGTCACAGATCAGCGCCGGCCGGGCATTCCCCGCGCTGCCTGCCTGGCCCAAGGTCGAGACCGCGATGGTTCCTCATCTGGGCATGATCTGGGACGACGTCATCGCCGGCGGCGAGCCGGTGGCGAAGGATCACTTGAAGACGTTGCTCGACAAGGCCGCCGCCGACATGCAGGCGGCGCTCAGCTAGCCGCGACCTCCGCCGTAGAGCTGCTCTGACATCGGCGTGAAAGGCTTGCGGCTGAAGATCGCGTCGACCGGGACCGCAAAGTATTCCGCTGCCCGCAGCGCGAGCTCGAGGCTCGGGTTGTACTCACCGCGCTCGAGGTACCCGATCGTCTGATAGTTCACGTCGAGCGCTTCCGCCAGCGCTTGCCGCGACAGGCCTCGCTCGGTGCGTAGGACGGCGAGCCTGTTGTAGAGAACGGGCTCGGTCCGCTGAGCAGTCCGGCCCATCAGACCTCTGGCGGCGGGTCAGGCCTGACCATGGTGATGACAGCCAACACCCGCCGCGTCCATCGAGTAAGGCCGGCTGTCATCACGCCTCCAATGGCGCGTTTGGCTCCACCCACGCCATCGCTGCCACCGGCAGCAGCGGGATGAGCACGCCGACGCAGATCGCAAGCCCGCCCACCACAGCGCCATCGAGCGTCACCGTCCTGCCGAAGCCAAGCACCATCACGCTGATCACCGCGACCGCCGCAATCACCACGGCGGACAGCACCTCGTAGCACAGGACCCACGCCTGGTCTCTTAGCCGCCGCTGCCGCTCGTCGAGATTGGCATTGCGGTTGGCGCGATCGCGGACATACGTGTACAGGACGAACGACCCCAAAGCGGTGGCCAGGATCAGGGCGAAGCTCACGGGGCCCCACAACAGTCCCGGCGCCGAGGTCTTGATCCAGAACGAAGACCAACCAAACATTGCCGGCAGTCCTGCCAGGGATGCCACGGCGATCAGGCGCCGGGTCCGTTGCGATAAGCCGTCAATTCGAGCCATGTTCAGCCCCCTCCTATTCATGTGATGCATTGTAGTACTTATACAACGATTTGTCAAACAGGAGGGATGTGTCTGGCCCCCATTCGCCCGTTTGGTTCAAACCGAGCGCTGGGGTCAGTCGCGTTCAACTTTCGACAGTTGCCCTAAACCGAAGCTAACCTGCCGATAACGAGCGCGGCCTTAAGGTCGCAAGATGGGCGAGGAGGATTGCCCTACTGCAGTCAGCGTTCTCGGACCGTCGAGGGGGTATGGCATGAAACGACTGATCCGGCTCGCCGCGATGGCGGCGCTATCCATCGGTTGGACTCTCACGACTGTTCCAGCCACCACGGCCAATGAAGACGACTCGCAAAGCTCGGCATCGTCGAGGTGCCATCTCGGCAGGGACGTGAAGCACGTCGTCAACATCGTTTTCGACAACACGCACTTGACGCGGGACAACCCGAATGTGCCGTCCGATCTCGAGCAGATGCCAGCTCTCCGCAACTTCCTCGAGGCTCAGGGCACGCTTCTCACGAACGAGCACACGCCGCTTATCGCTCACACGGCGACCGACATCCTCACAAGCCTGACGGGGGTGTATGGCGACCGAATGGGCGTTCCGATCTCCAACTCGTTCCGCTACTACTTGCCGAACGGGACCACGAGCCTCGGCGTGTCTTTCGCCTACTGGACGGCCCCGCTGTTCGACCCGACGTCGTCGGCCGGGACTGACACGACGTTCAACATGGTCACGCAGCAGGGCAAGAACGCGCCCGCTCCGTGGGTTCCGTTCACGCGGGCGGGCTGCAACGTGGGTGGCGTCTCGACGGCCAACATCGAACTGGAGAACGTCGGTATTGACATCCCGACCGTCTTCGGCGCGGGCTCGCCGCAAGCAGCGGAAGCCAAGGCCAATCCTGACCAGGCAACAGCGGACTTCGTCGGGATCGCGGTTCACTGCGCCAGAACAGGCGCGATGTGCAGCGATGCGAACGGCGGCCGGCCCGACCTGCTTCCCGACGAGCCGGGCGGCTACAGCGGATTCCAGGGATTGTTCGGGCACAAGTACGTTGCCCCGGCAGTTGGGGGAATCAAAGCCATCGATGGGACCCCGATCAATGGATTCCCGGGCTTCGACGCCATGCCGGCCAACAACACGCTCGGCTATGTCGCCCAGATGCTGGAGCACGGCGTACCGGTGACGTACGGCTACATCTCGGACGCGCACGCCGGGCACACACACTTTGCTGATCGGCCGTTCGGGCCCGGTGAGGCGGACTATGTCAACCAGCTCAAGGAGTACGACCAGGCTTTCGCGAGTTTCTTTGCGCGGCTTGCCAAGGACGGCATAAACCGCCACAACACCATCTTCGTCTTCACGTCGGATGAAGGCGACCATCTCATCGCCGGTCCGCCAACCCCGGCCAACTGCGACGGGGTGCACACGCCCTGCACCTACGCCAAGATCGGCGAGGTCTCAGGCAACCTGAAGGGCCTCACCGCGACCCAGTTCCCAGCCGCGACGACGGCTTTTACGGTGCACTCCGACTCGGCTCCAACCATCTACATCACGGGCAACCCAGGCCAGAGCTCGGGCACCGCGCGCGACCTGGAGCGGGCGGCCGGCACCGTGACGGCGACCAACCCATACAGCAACAACAAAGAGACGGTTGACAACCTCCTCGCAGATCAGTCGCAGATGCAGCTGCTCCACATGCTCACATCGGACGCGAAACGGAATCCGACCTTCACGATGTTCGGCAAGCCGGATTACTTCCTGTTTGCCGGCGCACCGAACTGCAACTCGCCGTGCGTCAGCATCAACCCGAACTTCAACTGGAATCACGGCGACATCGCGCCCGAGATCAACACAACGTGGCTCGGAGTCGTTGGACCCGGTGTGAAGCATCTGGGCGCGACCGGGAGATTCTGGACCGACCATTCCGACATCCGGCCCACCCTGATGGCCCTGACCAGGCTCAAGGACGATTACGCCCACCAGGGCCGGCCAATCACTGAGATCATGTCCGAGCGCGACGACGAGGACGGCGGGCTGAGCCGGCTGGCGTTCGTCTACAAGCAGATCAACGCGCCGGTCGGCCAGCTTTCGCTGGACAGCGTCAGGTTCTCAACGAAGGCGATGGTCAGCAGCAGCGCCGGCGACTTCCAGTACACCGCCTCCGTGGCCAGGATCCAGGGCTGGACCAGCAGGCGTGACGCGCTGGCCGCGCAGATGATCGCGCGGCTAGACCGGACCGGGCCGAATTCCCACGAGGGCGACGAGGACGACGTCCGGGCGCTCATCGCGCAGGGTCGGAACCTGCTCGCCGAGGTGCACGCGGCCTCTCTCTGACCTTCCATGGCGGGTACCCGAATTCAGGTACCCGCCGCCACCCTTTCGGGTGTTTCCCGCCTTTTAGGGCCCCGTCCTGACTCCTACTCTCGCCTCAACGGCTGGCTCGAGCAGCCGAAACCAAAA
>DATEGL010000091.1:0-8931 GCA_035280145.1 Candidatus Dormiibacterota bacterium
CAAGTCCTACCTCGGCCTGGCAGTGCCCAATGACCGCGAGGGCGCGCTGCAGGACATTCACTGGTCCCACCCGAGCTTCGCGATCTTCCCCGGCTACACGATCGGCAACCTCGTCGGGGCGCAGCTGATGGAGAAGGTTCGCGTCGACATCCCAGACCTCGACTCGCAGATCGAACGCGGCCAGTTCACGACGTTGCTGGGCTGGCTGCGCAGGAACGTCCACCGCCACGGACGCAAGTTCACGCCAAACGAGCTGATGGAGCGCGCGACCGGCAAGCCGCTGAGCGCCGGGCCGTGGATCGCCTACATCCAACGAAAGTTCGGCGCCCTTTACGGCCTCGAGGCCGTGGGCCGCCGCTAGCAGCTAGCTCTTCTTGTAGGGGTAGTCGCCCGCCCGAGCGAGCATGCCCGGCAGCTCCTTGCCGAGCTGGGTGCCGAGCCAGCGCGAGGTTTCGATCAACGCGTCGAGGTTGATCCCGGTCTCGACACCAAGCCCGCGCAGCAGGTAGACCAGGTCCTCGGTCGCGATGTTCCCGGTGGCGTTTGGCGCAAACGGGCAGCCGCCCGCACCGCCCACTGAAGCATCGAGCGAGACGACGCCTTCTTCCAGCGCAGCCAGGGCGTTGGCGTATCCGGTGTTGCGCGTGTTGTGAAAATGCGCGCCTACTGAGGCGCCGGTCGCTCGGGCGCCGCGCACCAGCTCGCGCACCTGCGACGGAACGCCCACGCCGATCGTGTCGGCCAGGCAGATCTCGTCCGGCGGCACGGTCATCAGGTGTCCGACGATCTCCAGGACGCGCGCCGCCGGAACAGGACCATCGAACGGGCTGCCGAAGGCGACGCTGATCGTGACCGTGATCGGCATGCGCTCGCTGCGCGCCCGTGCGACCAGGGCCAGCGCCGTCTTCAACCCGTCTTCGGTGGTGGCGTTCTGGTTCCGCCGGCCGAACTCGTCGGCGGCGGAAAAGGCGTAATGGACTTCGTCGACACCTGCCGCGACAGCTCGCTCGTAGCCTTTTTCGTTCAAGACCAGGCCCGCGTAGACCACGCCCCCCACACGGTGAAGCGCGCTCATCACCTGTTCGGCCCCCGCCATCTGCGGCACCAGGTCGGACTTGACGAAGCTCGCGGCTTCCATGCGCCGCAAGCCGGCTGCGGCGAGCCGGTCGCACAGCTCAGCCCGGACGGCGGGCTCCAGCGTTCTGGCTTCGTTCTGCAGGCCGTCGCGCGGCCCGACGTCGCAAACGATCACATATAAAAGGTAGACGGCCCTCCGGCGCCCACGGCGCCACCTCCCCACGTAAGGACAGGATCGCTAGTGCAGCAGGTCGTTCATGACCGTCGCCTGCCCGGCGTGCGCGAGGCGACGCACGCCCAGCAGGTCCTCGATCGTCGCCAGCAGCGAGTAATGCGTGTACGCAGTCTGGCTCGACCGGTGACTCACGCCTGGAGCGATGACGAGTGTGAGCACCCGGTTGCCGGCGCTCCCGTCGTCCTCATCCCAGGTGATGAACAGCACGCCGCCGTCCTGCCAGGCCGACGACGCGGTGATCTGTCCTACCTGGTCTCGCAGCCAGTCGTCGCCCGTCGAGACGGGACAGTCATGCGTGTCGTGACAGCGGTCCGGGGTGATCCAGAGGAGACGCGGTGTTTTGCCGGCGAGGTCCCCTCCGAGTGAGGTGAGAGGCACGACGTTGGATGGGCATCTCCCGCCGTAAAAGGCGAAAGGGTTGTGACCGGGGTCGTATGGCAGCGGGCTGTCGAGACAACCCAGGTCGGTGAGACCCTCCATGTAAGCGCGCCAGCTCACATGCGCCGCCGTCAGCTGGCTCCCGAGGTCGTGGTCCGACGCCAGCGAATGGAAGCTGTCATCGGTGACTCCCCATGTCTGGCCCGACGTGAGGGCCAGGTAGTTCGGCACGCTTGGATGCGTGATCGAGTGATAGTTCTCGGCGACCCCATGCTTCGCCGCCAGAAACGCGGTGTACCGGCCCGCCATGGCCTGATCGAACGAGTGGTTCTCCATCACGATCACGAACACGTGGCTCGCCTGGTTGATCGGAGTGGCACGCGTGAGCCCGCACGCGATGGGCAGCAGGGCCAGCATGGCGACCCACCTCATACCACCGAGGGTACCGAGGTCGGTTTCGCGGGGAGCTCTACGAGCCCGTTGTGACCTAAGAGGAGCGGATCGTTGCGGTGGTGGTTGCGCTCAAGCCACCGGAGTCTGCGACCACGACGGTGACCGTGAACGTCCCCTTGCCCCTGTACGTGTGCGACCCGCTGACCGCAAACGCGCCACCTTGTGTGCTGATCGTGGCAGCAGATGACGAGCCGTCACCCCAGTCGATGGTGCCGCTGTAGTCCCCGACGGTCCCGCCAGGATCCGAGTCCGTGAGCGTCGCCACAGAGGCGGTGAACGCGACGCGACGCGGCTCGGTCAGGCTGCCACCTGTAAGTGTGAGGGCTGCGTCGGCGACGCCTGCGGTCGTCGTGGCCGAAGCCGAGGCGCCCGTGGAGTCAGTCACCGTGATGGTGACCGTATAGGTGCCTTCCTCGACGTAGGTGTGACTTCCGCTGACCGAGTTCCCGGCGCCGATCGCTCCGGCCGAGCTCTGGCCGTCGCCCCACCCGATGCTGGCTGTGTACGGTCCGGCGCCTCCAGAGAAATGGCCCACGATCGCGGATACGCCGCTGCCCTCGACGGCGCCGCCGACCGGGCTCCCCGTCACCGAGAGCGACTGCTGGACCTCATAGACGCCCTGGTCGACCGCAAGCCCTGAGATTCGCGGCTTGCCGTCCAGGTCCAGACCCGGCAGCGAAGGTGCGCTGTTGTTGCCTGCGTCGATCGCCGGCGAGCCGGCGCGGAGGTGGTAATCGCCTGGGGCGGCAAACGTGGGATCGGCCGAGACGTTGCTCCCGTTGGCGAGGAAGTTGGCGCAACTGCCCGCTGTCGCGGTCCCGACCGAATTGAAGACGTCGTTGTGATCGAAGATCGGCGAGCTCGTCGAGTAGGTCGTGTCGCAATCCACGGCCGGCTGCGAGGCCGACGCAGTGACGATGTTGTTCGAGAGCTGAACCTGGGCGTCGAAGCCGCTCAGGTAGACGCCTGAGTCGGGTGCGGTGTTGCCGGCGATCGTGTTGTTGACCAGCAGGGCACCTCGCGTTCCCGAAGGCGGGCTGATGTACAGGCCACCGCCGCTGCCCGCGCTGTTCCCGCTGAAGACGTTCTGGACGATGCTGGCGTCCGACTGGTTGACGGCCGCGATGCCGCCGCCCCAATAGGTCGCGGTGTTGTTGCTGATGGTGTTGTTCATCACGGTCGGAGTGCCCGCCGCGAACAGGCCGATGCCGCCACCGTTGTCGGTGCTGTTGTTGGTGATCGTGTTGTGCACGATCTGGGCGCTCGCCGCGGCCCGGACGTAGATGCCGCCGCCCCACTGGCCGCTGCACCCGGGCTGCTTGGTGTTGCCGGTGATCGTGTTGTCTCGAATCGTCGGCGACGCGAATGCGACCGAGATGCCGACGCCGTTAGCGCACGACGTGTTGCCTGAGATCACGTTGCCGACGACCGTCGGCGAGGCCCCGTTGATGTGGACTCCCGCGCCTTCGTAGCCGAACGTCGCGGGCGCGTTGCCGTGCTGAAGGGTGAAGCCCTGGAGCACCGCGGCAGACGTCTCCGAGGTCGAGAAGTTGACCACCGGGGCCACGCCGCCGCCATCGATGGTGGTGACGCTGGGACCCTGGGCGCTCTGAACGGTGATCAGCTTGCCAGTGAAGTCGATGTTCTCGAAGTAGGTGCCTGGCGCCACGAGCACCGTGTCGCCGTTGGCTGCGGCGCTGATCGCCGACCGGATGGTCGCGTAGGTGCCCGGCACGTTGAGGACGGTTGAGGCCTGGACCGGCGCCGCCCAGACGCCCATCGCCAGCAGTGCCGCCGCCGCGCCGCACAGTCGTCGCAAGTCGCGGCAAGCCTAATAGGCCCTGGTCCTGTAAAGCAATAGGTTTAGGGCCCGCCTTATGAGGCGCGCCCCGGGTTGTCCACCGTGGCCGTGACGACCGCGGCATTCTCGGGTTGGGCGGACACGTTGATGGTGCACGAGACCGCCGTCGTGCCGTTGTAGCCGACGTCCGGCACGACAAATGACTGACAGGTTCCGAGCACCGACCCGGAGATGGCTGCGGTGAGAGTGAACGTGACCACCGAGGGGCCAGACGCTCCGGTGGCGCCTCCCAGGTTCTTCAGCGTGGCCGACACGACGCACGGCGCGCCGCATCCCGACGTATCGACCGACTGCACGATGTAGACGGGCGGCAGTGTCGAGAGGTTCGAGAAATCGATGACGTTGGTCGGGGCCGTGATTGGCGGGACGCGGTCGTAGTTCGAATAGCGGAGGTCCGCGTCGGCCAGGGCGTCGACCACGACGGCCTTCTTCAGATGCACTCGTACCAGTCGATAAGGCGGTGCGGCAGCGATGTAGACATCCGCTCTGGTCCCCGACAGCTGCACGACTTCCTGTCCGGACAGGGTTTGGTGGTCGGTCCGGTGCGTGTTCGCGGAGCCCAGGAACGTGGCGCGAAACGTTGGGCCGTCAGTGAAGTCCTTCATCGCCGGCAACAAGCCGGACGACCCCTTCCACCACGCGTTGCCGGCGACCTTGACCAGGTTCTGGGAGAGGGGATCGCTGCCAAGGTGGGTGGCCAGGAACTGCTGGCCTCGAAAGTACGCAACCTTGCCGGTGACGATCGCCTCCACACCGACGCCCTGGCCGCTCGCGCTCACGTGCTGGGCCGCGGCTGTCAGCTGCCAATCGACCGTCCACTGAACACCGCCGCTCGTGTACGAACCCTTCAACTCGACGGTCTTGGAATTCGCCAGACCGCCGGCGGCGCCGTCCTCCAGCGCGCGCTCGCTAGGCAACGTAAGGCCCAGGGTCGGGTCGCATGACGCGCCGGCGACCGCGATGACGGCAGCGGCCAAAATTCGGGCAATCACCATCGGGGTTTGCGGGTGTAACGGCGCTCTTACCATGGCCGTTACCTGACCATGGCCAAGGGCCGCATTGTCCGTATCCGGGGGCGCGAGTATCCCGTTTTCCTGCCCAGCCTCCGCGACCCGCGGTTGCACGTCGCTGCGGTGCTCCTTACGCTCCAGCTCCTCGGCCAGACGGTCCTCAACTTTCGCCTCTCGGTGGCCCAGATCCTGATCTGTCTGGCGACCGGCGCGCTGATCGAGTTCGGGGTAGGCTTCTTCAAGGACAAAGTCATCCTGTGGCCGGCGAGCGGCCTGCTGACCGGCAACAGCACCGCCTTCATCCTCCGCGTCCCGGGCACCTTCCATGGCCAGTGGTGGAGCACGCATGGGATCTGGATCTTCATCGGAGTCGTCGCCGTGTCGATGGCCTCGAAGTACCTGATCCGCTGGAAGGGACGGCACATCTTCAACCCGTCGAACCTGGGCCTGGTGCTGGCGTTCGTTGTGCTCGGGCCGCAGTACACCGAGCCTCAGGACCTGTGGTGGATACCGATGGGGCCTTTCATGATCCTCACTTACGCCGTCCTCATCGGCGGCGGCCTGCTGATCGGGTGGGAGCTGAAGCTGCTCGGCATGGAGATCGGCTACATGGCCGCGTTCGCGATCAGCCTGCTGATCGCGTTCAACGCCGCGCCTGACCACTGCATGGTCGCCAGCTGGCACGCGACGGCCATGTGCGACGGCGAGCTGTGGCAGATCCTCGTCACCTCGCCCGAGGTGCTGATCTTCGCGCTGTTCATGATGCCCGACCCCCGCACCGTGCCCGACGGCCAGGTCGGCCGGTTCGTGTTCGGCGTCATTGTCGCGGTGCTGTCCGTGCTGCTGCTTGGGCCGACCACGCTCGAGTTCTGGACCAAGACCGCGCTCCTGGGTAGCCTCGTCTTCGCGTGCGCCGGTCGGTTCGCGCTGATGCGCCTGGTCGAGCCCCTGGAAGAAGCCGGCGGCGGCATGGCGGTCGTAAGGCGCCTGGGTTGGGCCACACCCGCTGTGCTGGGGTCGCTGCTAGTCATCGGAACGGCGCTGCCGATCTCGGCCCAGCTGTCGACCCACGGCCCGGAGCCCGCTCCAGAGCTTCCGGATGGTTCGACACCGAAGCTGGCGACGGCTGTCGGGTCGGGGCCGGACTACGCGAGCTGGCTGTCGTCGACGGCCGCCTCTGCCTTGCCTCCCTCCAGCAACGCGTCGGGATCGCGGACGGCAACCGGCCGCGTCTGGGTGCTGCCGCCGATCCCGGCGGTTTCCCTTCCCGACAACGTGACGGCGTTCGACCCTTCCATGAGCCAGCAAACCGCCAACCGGTGGGCGCACGACACGGTGCTCGACCTGGTTATCGAGTCCGAGGCGCGCCGCACGCATGACATGAACCTCGCCACCGAGGGCGCCGAGGGCGACGGCCTGACCGAGTTCACGGAGGTCATCACGGCGGACGGCTCGTCCAGGTTCGTCCAGAAGACGTACAGCTTCGACTCGGTGCAGCTGCAGCTGTTCCTGCCGAAATTCAGCACTCAGGCGCGCCGGTTGATCGGCGTTTCGCTGCACGGCACGACCACACTCACCACGCGCGACGCGTCGGGGAACGTGCTGTCCCAGCAGACGCAGACTTACGCCAAGAGCTGGGGTCTTGGCGGCGTGAAAGGCGGCAGCGTCACGCACCTCGTGATCGCCACGGATTTCACAGATCTGAAGCCGGCCTAGCCGCTGCGGCGGGCAGGCCGTTCGGCTCGTATATCGCGGGTGGCTCGACGTCGAACGTGTCGGCGAGCCGGACGAAGAGATTGAACAGCGCGGCGACGTAGGCGGCTTCGGCAATCTGCTCGTCGCTCCAGCCGACCTCGCGCAGCCCCTGCACCTGCTCGTCGGTCACGCGGTACGCGTGCCTGGTGATGGTTGCGACGAAGTCGAGGAGCTCGCGATGAGGCGGATCGAGGTCTGCCGCTTCGATGTCCCCATCGCGCAGCGCTTGAGCGGCCTTCCCGAACGTCTCGCCCTGCAACTGCAGGAACCAGGTATGCGAGCTGAGTCAATAGCGGCAGTGGTTGAGCGCCGAGACGTAGGAGGCGATCATCTCGTGCTCGGCCCGCGTGAGCGCTCCGTCGGAGAAGTGAAGACGCGATGCTTGGTCGATCGCCGACAGGAAGTCGGGACGGAGGCTCATCGTACGCAGAATCTCCGGCACGACGCCGGCTATGCTGCGGGCCTTGCTGGTGGCATAGATCTCGGCCAGCAGGCCCTCGGCTTCGCCCTCTTCGACCATCTTGATGCGAGCCATCTGGCCGCTAAAACGCCAGGGCGGCGGGTCGTGTTACGTGAGCTGGAGCCCGTCCCATGACCAGTGCGGCATGGGCTGCTCCCCTTTCACGCGACTGCCTGGCGCCGAGTAGGTGTCGACCTCTTCAGTCGCCCACGTCATGTAGGCACGCAGCGCGGTCCGCAGCTCAGGGTCGTTCGGGAGCTGGGCATCGTCGACCGCCTGCAGGAAGCAGTTGAGGAACCGCTCCGGAAAGTCGTCACCTGCGCCTTGACCAGCGTGGATCTCGAGCATGCCGGAGTGCCCGCCCAGGGATTCCGAGTAGCGCTTTGGTCCACCAAATACCTCGGCCCAGTAGGTCGCGAGGTTCTCGAGGTGGCGCGGGTTCATGCCGTGCGAGAAGGGATGGTTCAGCTCGGGGTCGGCGAGGCAGCGCTCGTGCGTGGCGGCTGCAAGGGCCAGGAACGCCTCGCCTCCGCCCACGAACTCGTAGATGGAAGGACGGGCCACGTTCTGGATGTTAGTCGGCGAGGGAATGGGGAGTGATCAAGGTCCCATTGACCGGCCAAACCGGGCGGTGTTATACCCACGTGGAAGGGGTCCGCGCGGCCTTGTGCCGCACACGCCAGGTGTGGAGGAGGTGTCTATGACCTTGAATCCCAGCCATCGTGGTCACGTCCATTTCTGGATGCGACCCATCTCGCGACGAGCGTTCCTCGGCTCGGCCGCACTCGCCGGCGGCGCCGCGCTGAGCGCCGAGGCCTGGGCGCCAATGATCGCCAGGGCGGACTCCGACGGTGTCGCGAAGGTCTTCCCGAGGCCGATTCCCGGCGGCGTTAAGCCTTTGGGGATCTTCATCCACCACTTCCCGCCAGTGCCCGTGCTCGGGCCGGCCGCGATCAACGAGCCGTCGCAGATCACTGACTTCAACGGGATGGTTGGTGTCTGCCGGGTGACCGGCCACGGCACCGGAACGAACCTGACCACCCGTGTGCAGACTCCGTACAGCTTCCAGGTCGACAACGGGTTCATGGACGGCCTGTACGTCGGCGAAGACGGGAAACATCACCACGGGACATTCGCCTTCGTCTGAATGGACCTGTTCACCGGTCCCGTCGGGACCGGCCAGGTTCACGACTTCAACCCAGGCATCCGCGACGTGAGCCATCTGTTCTGGACTCAGCCTGTGGAGGGAGACGCGGTCGATTTCGACCTTCAGGAAGGAACCGCGTCACTCGAGGTGGAGGACCTCGACGAGGAGGACTACCACAACCTCAAGAACGCGTTGATGGATGGACCAAGCGACCCGGCGAGCGTCTCCTTCGAGATGCGATGGAAAGCCACCGCAGACACGATGAAGGTCACCGATCCCGTGCATCGCTTCACCGGCAGGTTCCGGCTGTGCGATGTGCAGATAGAGTGGAGCGCCAATGCGCCCAACTTCCATTTCAAGTCCGACCCCGCCCACACGACAACCAACGTCAGGTCGGTCATCGGCCGGGAGCGGAACGGCGTCTTCTTCGACGACTGAACGACGAGGGAGCGCCTTGCCGGCGCTCCCTCTCTAGTCGCCTAATTGGCGCGAAACAGGCGTATCAACGCGTCGGATAGGCACTTTTGCCGCGAGAAGAGATGCAGGGGCCAGGAC
>DATEGL010000092.1:0-6879 GCA_035280145.1 Candidatus Dormiibacterota bacterium
ATGGACAACGACGTGCCTATCGTGGTGTTCAACCTGCTGACCGCCGGGAACATCGAGCGCGTGGTGCTGGGTGAAGAGATAGGCACACTCGTTGGAGCGTCATCGAGTTGATCGATCCGATTCTTCGCGAGACCGAGTCGAAGATGACAAAGTCGGTCGAGCATTTCGCGACAGACCTGGCCACGATTCGGACCGGTCGTGCCAACCCCGCGCTGATCGACAAGATCATGGTTCCGTACTACGGCACGCCAACGCCCCTCAACCAGCTGGCGCAGATAAGCGCCCCCGAGCCCCGGCTGCTCGTGGTGCAGGTCTACGACAGGAGCCAGATCGGGGCGATCGAGAAGGCCCTTCGCACTTCAGAGCAAGGCTTGAATCCCGCGAACGACGGCCAGCTGATCCGGGTGCCGATCCCGCCGCTCACGGAGGAGCGTCGGCGCGAGTACGTGAAGCTGGTCCGCCAGAAGGCCGAGGACGCCAGGGTGGCCATCCGCAACGTCAGGAGAGACGAGCTGCACCGCATCGACCAGATGCAGAAAGGCGGCGAGATCGCCGAGGACGAGTCGAAACGCGCTCACGGCCGGCTGCAGAAGATCACCGAGGCACAGATCGAGCGCGTGGATACCTTTGCGGCCCGGAAAGAACATGAGGTGATGGAGGTTTAAGAGCCTCTCAGCCGGTTTCCCGGCCGATCGGTACGCTTTCTCTCACCCGTGGACTCCCAGGTCCCTCGCCACGTCGGGATCATCATGGACGGCAACGGCCGCTGGGCTCGCCGCCAGGGCCGGCCGGCAAGCTTCGGCCATCGCGCCGGCGTTCGCGCGATCAAGCGGGTGCTGGGGGCATGCGAGGACTTCGGTGTCCACGTGCTCTCGATCTACGCCTTCTCGACCGAAAACTGGTCCCGTCCGCGGGCCGAGGTTCGCGCCCTGATGCGCCTCTTCCACGAGACCATGCAGCGCGAGATCGACGAGATGCATCGCCGCGGCGTGCGCATCGTGGTCAGCGGTCGCCGCGATGAGCTCTCGAGCCGGATGCGTGACCGCATCGACGATGCGATGGCCCGTACGGCGAATAACAACAATGGCGTGCTCAACGTTTGTCTCAATTACGGAGGGCGAGCCGAGATCGTCGATGCTGTCAAGAGGCTGATGGCCGAGGGCATATCTGCGCGAAGCGTCGATGAAGCCGCGATCTCCTCTCGGATGTATCAGCCCGAGCTGCCGGATCCCGACCTCATCATCCGCACGGCAGGTGAACGCCGCGTCAGCAACTTCCTGCTGTGGCAGGGCGCATACGCCGAGATGCTCGTCACCGACACCCTCTGGCCGGACTTCGACGCCGACGACCTGAAGGTGGCGCTCGACGACTACGCCCTCCGCGTGCGGCGATTCGGCGCGCGACCTCAAAGCGAGGTGGTTGCAAGCTGACCGCGCAGAGTCCGACCCAGGACGCACCGCTGGCGAGTCGCGGCTGGAGACCCAGCCCCCTGATGGTTCGCATCATCAGCGCCTTCGTGATCCTCGGCGCGGTGATCGGCCTCGTCCTCGCCGGTCTCTATGGCGTGTATGTGGTCGTGATCGTCCTTGGCGGCCTTGGTCTTTACGAGTTCCATCAGCTGTCGGCGCGGATGGGATCGCGGGCCCCGTCCTGGCTCCTCTATCCGCTCGGCGCTTTCTTTGCGTTCAGCGGCACCGTCCTCAAGGAGGTCGACGTCACGCTCGTGCTCGCTCTGGCGCTGGTAGGCGGCCTTGGCGCGTTTCTTTTCCTGCCCGGGCAGCGGCAGGGGCTCAGCCGCTGGGCGATGGGCCTGGCCGGCGCCCTGTACATCGGGATGCCTTTCAACTTCTACCTGCTTCTCTACACCTCGAGACCGAACGGCCTGGTCTGGACCCTGTTCACGATCCTGGCCGTGGTCGCGTGCGACGCCGCCGCCCTGCTCGTCGGCAGCCGGATCGGGCGCCATCCATTCTTCGAATCGATCAGCTCACGCAAGACCCTCGAAGGCGCGATTGCCGGCGTCATTGCCGCGATCGTTGTCACCTTGATCGGTGTCGCCGGCGTCATCGGCGCCAACCTGCTGCATGCGATTGCGCTTGGATTCCTCATCGGCATCAGCGCCGAGGTGGGGGACCTTGTCGAATCACAGATGAAGCGCATCGCCGAGGTCAAGGATTCGTCGAATCTCATCCCGGGCCATGGTGGAGTGCTCGACCGCATCGACTCGATTCTGTTTCCGCCGATCCTCCTTTATCTCTACGTGATGGTGTTCCACCTGCTCTGAACATGACCCGTCCTCTCAACATCGCCGTCCTCGGCGCCACGGGGTCCATCGGCCAGCAGACCCTCGACGTGATCGATCGCTACCCCGCGCGCTTCAAGCTGTTCGGCCTCACCGAAGGAGTGCGTTCCACTAACCGCCGGGCGGAATACCTGGTGCAGGGCCACGCGGGCGAGCATGACTTCGATCGCGAGGTCGAGTCGATGGTCACCGACCAGCGCTGCGACGTGGTCGTGGTCGCGATCCCCGGCGCCCGCGCGCTGGCGCCGACGCTGGCCGCCCTGCGGGCGGGCAAGGAGATCGCGCTCGCGACAAAAGAGGTGCTCGTGATGGCCGGCGAGCTGGTCATGAAAGCCGCCGGTGAAAAAGGCATCCGGCCCGTCGATTCAGAGCACAGTGCGATCTGGCAGTGCCTGTGGGGCGAGGAGCGCCAGAACGTGCGCCGCCTGATCATCACCGCAAGTGGCGGCCCGTTCTGGGCTCACCCAGACCTCGACCTGGACCAGGTGACGGTGGAGCAAGCGCTGAACCACCCCAGGTGGTCTATGGGGCCGAAGATCACGGTCGACTCCGCGACACTGATGAACAAAGGCCTCGAGCTGATCGAGGCGCACCATCTCTTCGGCATCCCCCTCGAAGCGATCTCGGTCTGCATCCACCCACAGAGCATCGTCCACTCGCTGGTGGAGTTCGTCGACGGCTCGCTCAAAGCGCAGCTCGGGCGGCCGGACATGCGCCTTCCAATCGCGGTGGCTCTCGCCTATCCCGACCGGCTCGCGGAGGCGGTGCCGCGAACCACGATCGACGAGCTCAGCGGCCTCGAGTTCCACATCCTCGACGAGGGTCGTTTCCCCGGCGTCAGGCTGGCGCGGGAGGCGGCCCTGAAGGGCGGGGGCCACCCGGCCGTCCTCAACGCTGCCAACGAGGAGGCGGTCAAGGCGTTCCTGGCTCGGGAGCTGCCGTTCAGCGGCATCGTGCGGACCGTGGAGCGGGCTCTCGAGGCGTTTGCCGGGTGTGGCGACACGCTGGAGGAGATCCTCGAGGCGGACCGCTGGGCGAGGGCTTACGTGGTGGAATCCTCCGGTAGTCTGAGGTCGACGTGAACGAGCTCCTGGCCGTCGTCGGCGTGGCGGCCATGTTCCTGATCCTGATCGCGCCGCACGAGGCGGGCCACTTCGCGCTGGCCAAGCTATTCAAGGTCCGCGTGATCGAGTTCTCGATCGGCGCTGGCACCCGGATCTGGTCGACGACAAGAGGCGGGACTCTTTACGCGATGAGGGCGTTCCCGATTCTCGGCTACGTCCGGATGGGCGGGATGGAGGCCGGCGATTTCGAGGACCCGAACGGGTTCCACCGCAAAAAGGCCTGGCAGCGAATCCTGATCCTGGCAGCGGGCCCCGCCGCCAACTTCCTGGTCGCGATCCTGTTGATCACCGGCTACAACCTGACCCAGCTCAACAACGATCCCGGCAAGGTTGCCGAGGTGCTTCCCAACTCGCCCGCCGCGGCGGCCGGGTTCCAGGCCGGTGACAGGCTGCGCGCGGTGGAGGGAAAGCCGATCACTGCGCCCGATCAGTTGAAGAAAGCCGAGGATGTGGCGCCGAATGCCTCCATTGTCGTAACGGGTGTGCACGCGGACGGCCGGCCCTTCACCTACGTCGTCACGCCGAAGTGCGGCGACGCACCAAACAGCTGCCAAGTCGGGTTGAGAGTGCACGCGGTGATCACGCTGAAGGGCGCTCTCTTGAACGGCGTCACTTTTCCCGTCGCGGCGGTTGTGAACATCGTTCAGGGACTCAGCTCGCTCGTCACTGGCCAGGTGCCGGGTGGCCTGCTCGGACCCAACGGATTCACCGGCCCCATTGGAATCAGCGTCGTGGCCGCGGAGTCGGCATCGCTGGGGATCGACACGTACATCTTCTTCGCCGCCGTGCTTTCGGTGGCGCTCGGATTCACCAACCTGCTGCCGCTCCTGGCCCTTGACGGAGGGCGGGTGGTCGTCGTCGTCATCGAGGCGGTGCGGCGCCGGCCTTTCGACCGCGCGGCCGAGCTCAACTTCCAGCGTTTTGGTCTGGTCGCCTTGCTTGGGCTCGCAGTCGTGATCAGCTTCCTCGACGTCCAGCGCATCGCGACGGGCCAGTTCCCGGGCTTGCGCTAAGTGCCGGCGATGGTCTCGCGCCGCAAATCGATTCCGGTCAACGTCGGCGGTGTCGTCATCGGAGGCGCCGCACCCATTGCCGTGCAGACCATGACCAAGACCGACACCCGCGACGTCAAGGCGACGCTGCGCCAGATCCACGAGCTCAAGGAGGCTGGGTGCGAGCTGGTCAGGCCCGCGGTGCCTGACCGCGAGGCGGCTGAAGCCTTGAAGGAGATCGTCAAGGGCTCGCCGCTCCCCGTGATCGCGGACATCCACTACGACCACACACTGGCGCTGATGGCGATCGAGGCCGGCGTGCACTGCCTGCGCCTGAATCCCGGCAACATTCCCGACCGCGAAAAGGTCGTGAAGGTGGTGGGCGCGGCCAAGGAGCGCCAGATCCCGTTCCGCATCGGCGTGAACGCCGGCTCGCTGCCCGAAGAGGTGCACAAGAGCCTGCGCGAGCAGCACCACATCGACCGCGATGACCGCGAGCGGACGGCGGAGCGGATGGTCGAGGTGGCGCTCGGCCACTGCAAGATCCTCGAGGACCTGGACTATGGACCTGGTTACATCAAGGTCTCGCTCAAGGCGACCGACGTTTGGACCAACGTCATGGCCAACCGCAAGTTCGCCGCCGCGCGGCAGTACCCGATCCATCTCGGTGTGACCGAGTCGGGGCCGGTCGAGGCCGGCAGCATTCGCAGCGCGGTCGGCATGGGCATCCTGCTGAGCGAAGGCATCGGCGACACGATCCGTGTCTCGCTGGCGACGTCCGACCCACGCGAGGAGGTGCGCGTGGCGCACGAGATCCTCAAGACGCTCGCGTTCCGGAAGGAGAGCCCGACCCTCATCGCCTGCCCGACGTGCGGCCGGCTCGAGTACGACATGGTGCCGACGGTGAACGCGGTAGAGGCGTACATCGCGAAGCTCAAGGTTCCGATCACCGTGGCGGTGATGGGCTGCGTCGTCAACGGCCCGGCCGAAGCCCGGCACGCCGACATCGGCGTCACCGGCGGCCGCGGCAAGGGTGTGATCTTCAAGAAAGGTACCCTTTACAGGACCGTGCCCCAGGAGGAGCTGCTTCCAGTGCTTCTTGCCGAGATCGACGCGATCGCGGCCGAGCACGCCCCGCTCCCGGCTTAGCCCGGACCGTTTTCGTCCGGGCGTGCGCGATTCGGACTCAAATCATTGATGCTTGGGAGCTAGAGGCATGAAACAGGAAGTGGAAGAGCAACAGGACTTCGTCAAAGAAGTCACCAAGATGTCGGACGACTTCGACAGGTGGTACACGGACGTGGTCCGCAAGGCCGAGCTGGCGGACTGGTCCGGCGTGCGCGGCATGATGGTCGTTCGCGCCTACGGCTGGGCGATGTGGGAGGCGCTGATGCGCGCCTTCGACGACATGATCAAGGAGAGCGGCCATGAGAACTGGGCGTTCCCACTGCTGATCCCTCGCTCATATCTCGTGAAGGAGGCCGAGCACGTCGAGGGCTTCGCGCCTGAGGTCGCATGGGTCACCAAGGCCGGCGGCGGGATGGAAGAGCTGGAGGAGCCTCTGGCGGTCAGGCCAACCTCCGAGTCAATCATCGGCCCTCTGATCAAGCGCTACATCCAGAGCCACCGCGACCTGCCCAAGTTGACGAACCAGTGGAACAGCGTCGTGCGCTGGGAGATGCGCACGCGTCTGTTTCTGCGCAGCCGCGAGTTCTGGTGGCAGGAAGGCCACACGTTTCACGCGTACGGGCAGGAAGCGATGGACGAGGCGGCGCTCATCCTTCGCTACTACCGGTCGATCGCCGAGGACTGGCTGGCGGTGCCGGTTCTGTCCGGCAAGAAGTCGCCCGCCGAGACCTTCCCCGGCGCCGTCTACACGCTGACGGTCGAGGCGCTGATGCGCGACGGCCTCGCCCTGCAGATGGGCACGTCGCACTACTTCGGTCAGAACTTTGCGCGCGCCTACGACATCTCCTTCTCTAACAAGGAGAACGAGCGCGAGCTTTGCCATTCGACGTCGTGGGGGATGACCACACGGCTGGTCGGTGCGCTGGTGATGGCACACGGCGACGACTCGGGCCTAATCGTTCCTCCCAGGGTCGCGCCCATCCAGGTCATCGTCGTGCCGATCTTTCGGGACGAAGCGAGCCGAACGAAGGTCGAGCATTTCATCGAGTCGTGGTCTGGCGACCTGAAGTCGGCAGGCATCAGGTTCCGCGTCGACTGGCGCGACGAGCGCCCTGGCGACAAGTACGCGCATTGGGAGCTGAAGGGCGTGCCCATCAGGTTGAACGTCGGCGCACGTGACGCGGACGCGGGGCAGGTCGAGATGGTCGACAGGCTGTCGCGCGAGCGCACCAGCGTTGCGGTGACGGGCATCGGCAAGCGCTTGAGCGATGAGCTGAACGCCTTCCAGAAGAGGCTCTTCGACCGCGCCGCGAAGTTTCAGCGCGACAACACG
>DATEGL010000093.1:0-5173 GCA_035280145.1 Candidatus Dormiibacterota bacterium
CCATGTGGAGCATGGAGCCGTGAGGCTCGTCCTCACAATCCTGTTCGCCGGCCTCGTGTCCGTCGCCGGCGTGCTGGTTGGACTGTGGTGGGCGCCCTTTGTCGTCGGCCTGGTCGTCGGCGCAGCGCATCCGCGCGCGCGTATCGCGGTGGCGGTGGCGGGAGCGGTGGGCCTCGTCGCCTGGCTGATCCCGCTGGCGGCGATCGACAGAACGTACGGCCTCGGCCCCAGCGCTCAGAGCATCGCCGCCATCATGGGCTTCGGCCACCAGGCCGCCGTACCGGTTACGCTCACGCTCGTGGTCGGCTTGTTGCTCGGCCTGACCGGGGCCTGGTTGGGCAGCGCGGGCCGGCGTCTCGCCGTGCGCTGATGTTCACCGCCGCTAAGTACGCCCGCAGCGGCGACGTCAATATCGCCTACCAGGTCGTTGGCGAAGGCCCGATCGACCTCGTCCTGGTGCTGGGCTGGGTCTCGCATCTCGCCTACGTGTGGGAGCTCCCGGCGATGGCAGCCTTCCTCAACCGCCTCGCCTCGTTCTCGCGCCTGATCCTTTTCGACAAACGGGGATGCGGGATGTCCGATCGAGTCCATCCCCTGCCGACGCTCGAGCAGCGGATGGACGACGTCCGGGCAGTGATGGACGCGGCCGGATCGGAAAAGGCCGCGATCATGGGCATCTCCGAAGGTGGAGTGATGTCGTGCCTGTTCGCGGCCACCTACCCCGAACGAACAGCCGGCATCATCATCGACGGCAGCTATCCGTCCGCACTAAACCGTCCGGGCTATCCGTGGGGCGAGGACCTCGAAGGGTTCGAGCGGAAGCTCAAAAGCATCCCCGAGAGGTGGGGCAAGGTCAGGTCGATGCAGTTCTATGCTCCCACCCAGGTCGAAAACCCCGAAGTCGCTCGCTGGTGGGCGACCTTTCAGCAGATGAGCGCCAGCCCGGGGGATGCGGCGGACCTGGCGCGCATGAATGAGCTGATCGACATCCGGGACATCCTGCCTGCAATTCGAGTGCCCGCACTCATCATCCACGCGACCGGCGACCGAGTGGCGCCGATCGAGGCGGGCCGTTACTTCGCCGAACACATCCCGGGTGCGCGGATGTTGGAGCTCGACTCCATCGACCACTGGCCGTACTTCGGCGACGCCGAGCTCGTCCTGGGCGAGATCGAAGAGTTTCTGACCGGAGCGCGTACCGCTCCGCCGCCGAGCACAACCCTCGCTACCATCCTGTGCACGAACGTCGCGCAGGCCGGCGCACATGCGGTCTGGCTGGGCGACAACCGCTGGCACCAGCTGGTCGAAAGTCACCTGGCGGTCGTGCGCAAGGCGCTCTCGCGGTACCACGGCCGCGAGATCGAGGCGGGCGAGCGCGGCATCACCGCAGTGTTCGACGGTACGGCGCGCGCCGTCCGCTGCGGGATCGACGTACGGGACGAGCTGCTCCACCTTGGACTACGAATCCGGGCCGGCGTGCACACCGGCGAATGCGAGATCGCCGATGGGCGGCCGCGAGGAGTCGCCCTGCACGTGGCGTCGAGCCTGATGGAGGCGGCCCAGCCCGGTGAGGTGCTCGTGTCGGGCACCGTCAAGGATCTCGTGGTCGGGTCCGGCCTGGAATTCGCCGACCGAGGCGTTCGCGTGTTCAGCGGGATCCCCGGCTCCTGGAGCCTCTTCTCCGCCGGGCCGGAGCAGTCGCCTAGCGCAGCCGAGCCTGTGCGGGCGGGCGGAATGATCGAGCTGAGCCGGCGCGAGCGAGAGGTGGCCCAGCTTGTCGCGCGCGGCCTGAGCAACCGCGAGATCGCCCAGCGGCTCTACCTCTCCGAGCGCACGGTCGACAATCACGTGAGTCACATCCTCGACAAGCTCGGCTTCGACTCGCGCGTCCAGGTCGCGACCTGGCTTTCGGCGGGGCGCGCGCAGGGCGCTTCAAGCGGAAATTGAGCACCTGAACTGAGTACCGCCTGAGCCTTCTCCCCGATGTCGTGGTGACCGAAGCGACATAGCTTCGTCGCATCACGCGCGAGGAGGTTCATATGGCGCGATTCATGGTCGAGCGGTCGTTCCCGGACGGGCTCGAGATCCCGTTGACGGAGGCAGGAGCGCAAGCCTGCATGTCGGTGGTCGGCACCAACGCCGAGCTGGGAGTCACGTGGGTCCATTCGTACGTCACCGAGGACCACACGAAGACGTTCTGCATCTACGACGCCCCCAGCCCAGACGCCATTCGCAAGGCCGCCAAGCTCAACCAGCTGCCCGCGGACACGATCACCCCGGTCCGCGTGCTCGATCCCTACTTCTACCGATGAGGAGCACAACGATGTTGAAGTGGCTTACCCGTATCGCAATCGGCGCCGTCGCATTGGGCGCACTCACAACGTCTGCCTCGGCGTCCAACGGCGACGACGAGAGGGCCGTCGCCGGCGTCCGGCAGGCCACCGCCGCCTTCCACGACCTGGACAAAGCAACCGCCGCGAATTACCAGAAGCTGCTCCCATGCTTCGACCTGCCTGGCGTTGGCGGCATGGGTCAGCACTACGTCGACACATCGCGGCTCGACGCGATCATCGAACCCAACCGGCCGGAAGCGCTCGTCTACGAGGTCGACGGCGACCGCCTGCACCTGGTCGCGGTGGAGTACATCGTTCCCTGGGTCGCCTGGGACTCGACCACGCCGCCTCAGCTGTACGGCCGTTCGTTCTTCAGCGTCGCGTCGCTGCACCTGTGGGCGCTGCACGCATGGATCTGGCGCCCGAACCCGCTAGGGATGTTCGCTAACTACAACCCCAACGTGAAGCTCTGCCCCGGGCACTGACGAGGCTCTACCGACGACGGATCGGGTTCAGCAGCCGACCCAACCGCAGAGCTGCTGGACCCGTATCCGGTCCAGGCCGCGGACGATCGTGTGGTTGCCCATCAGGAGCATGGGCAGCCGCTCGCCGTCGAGCTGCTCGAACTCCCGAAGTGCCGCCGAGTCGCGGTTGACCGGCCGGTAGCGAAACTCGACGCCCAGCTCGCGCAGCAGCTCAGCCATCGCCCTCGACTCCTCTAAGTCGTCGGACCCGTAAAGAATCGCCTCTCCGTCGCCCATCGTCACAGTACCAACGCAAAGCTAGTCCAATCTCATCGATAGGAGCGATCAATTGTTTCGATCCCATTCATAGACTCAGCCAATACGCCAGCCGCTGATCCGGCAGGTTCTGCCGCGGGGCGCTTCTGTTTGAATCTCGGCGTGCGCCTTCGCCACCGCCTCCTGTCTGTGTCGATCGCCGCAGTGGTCATGGTCGCCGCGTGCGGGTCCAACCCACCGGCCGGTGGAGTGATCCCATCGCAGCCTCCGACCGCGAACCTGAAGCCGCTATCCGAGGTCACGGTAGGCGAAGGCGAGCTCGACCTGATCGCCAGAGAGGGATACGTCGACGACATGTGGGCGAAGTCTTTCGTCGTGGACACTGGCTGCAAGATCAACGTGCATTACGCGGGGACGCCGGCCGAGATCGCGAACCTGATGAAGGACGGCGGGGGTGGAAAATGGGACCTCGTCACAGCCTCCGGCGAGATCTCGCTGAGCCTCATGTACGGCGGCGACGTCAAGCCTGTGAACACCGAGCTGATCCCCGCCTGGAAGAATTTCCAGGCCTCCTTCAAGAGCCCGTCCTTCAACACCGTGCGCGGAATCCACTACGGCATCTCGTCGCAGTGGAGTCCGGACCTCCTCCTTTACAACACAAAGAAGTATCCGAACCCGCCGACCAGCTGGGACGTGATCTATGACCCTGCGAACCAGGGCATCATCACCGTGCCCGACAACCCGATCCAGATTGCCGACGCGGCGCTGTATCTGAGCAAGGCTCGGCCCGCGCTGGCCATCACCGACCCCTTTGAGCTGACGCCCGCGCAGTTCCAGGCCGCGCTCGGCCTCCTCAAGGACCAGCACGCTCTCGTCCGTCAGTACTGGACCATTCCGTCCGACGAGATCGCGCTGTTCCAGACGTTCAGCGTGTTCGTGGGCTCAGGCTGGCCGTACCAGACCATGACATTGCAGAGCCTGGGCGTGCCGGTCGCCGATGCAGTTCCCACGCAAGGTGCCACCGCCTGGGCCGATTCGTGGATGCTCGCGACACGCGGGCTGCACCCTAACTGCGCGTACCTGTGGATGCGCTACGTGAGCGAGCCGAAGGTCCAGGCCGAACAGGCCCTGCTGGTCGGCGAGACTCCGGTCAACTCCAGGGCCTGCGCCGAGTTGGAGGCAGCGCAAGCCGGCTCGTGCGCCAGGCTGCACGCCGACGCCCAGGCGTCGTACTTCGACGCCATCCGGTTCTGGAAAACCCCTCTGGTGACGTGTGCCGACGGCACCCAGCGGTGCGTCCCGTACGACCAATGGGTTTCCGCCTGGGCCGCGGTGAAGGGTGGCTAGATGATCGAGGACAGCACCCAGAGCGCCAGGCCGATCGCAATCAGGTTCAGCTTGCGGTACTTCCAGCCCACAGCCGCGGCCACGAAGGCGATGAAGGCGAGCAGCAGAAGGATCGTGCTGATGCCAATGCTCGAGATGCGGCCGAGCAGGAACGACAACGACCACACGGCCAGGCCGACCGCGATGAGGTCCGTCTTGCGCCAGGTGAGTCCAATGGCGGCCAACGCGAACGCGATGAGGGCTACCACGAGGAGGACGGTGTTCAGGCTCATGGTGGTATTTTCCGCTGCAGTTCGTCGATTTGAGTCACGGAACCGCCGCCCAGCCCGCGCACCAGGTCGCCAAGCAGGTGCACGCCCCATCCCCTGGGCATCAGCCGTTCGGACAGCATCGACGCTCGGAACATGAAGCTGTTCACCGCCAGGTAGGTCGGGTCGGGCACCACACGCAGGTCGTAGACGTCGAGTTCAGTCGCTCTGGCGTGCCCGCGAATCGCCTCCACCGTGTTGGCCCGGTAATGCACCGGAAACGTGTCCGCCTCCACGCGGCCGTAGAACTTCGGCACGAGGCGCCTCTGCAGCCACGGCAGGACGCGGCCCACCCGGTTCGCCACCATCAGCGGGTTGCGCAGGTTTGGGGTCAGAAAAACAAAGTGGCCGCCGGGCCGAAGCACCCGCCGGACCTCGCGCAGCATCGCCCGGGGGTCCTTCAGGTGCTCCAGCACCCACAGACAGACGATCAGGTCGAATGATT
>DATEGL010000094.1:0-5585 GCA_035280145.1 Candidatus Dormiibacterota bacterium
CCGGTCCTTTCTTGTCCATCGAGCGACAAGTCGATGAAGGACGGAATGCACACTAGGTCGAGGCCCGCCGGCGCGACGTAACCGCGCGAGATAGCGATTGCCTTGATGGCCTGGTTGACGGCGCCGGCCCCAATCGCATGAACCTCAACACGGCTTTGAGTCCTTATGACTCCGGCGATGGCCCCGGCAACCAAGACCGGCTTGGAAGTGGCAGCAACTTTGAGCACCTCTTTGGGTGCCCTCCCCTCGCCCGTCATACCTAGGAAATCCTTATCAAGTGTTCTCGGTCGAGGCCTTGGATCGAATAAGTGGCTAGTTGGGCCACTGGAGCCGGGCGTGACGGGGGGAAGTCAGTTTAGGCCGGTGCGCCCTGAGGGGGTCGGAAATCCTCAGAGGCGGTCTCCTTCCGATGTGGCGCGGCCTGGAATGTGAAGCCGCCGTCGGGACTGACGTCGACCACCACGGTGTCTCCGCGTGAGATTCGGCCGCGGAGCAGTTCCTCTGATAGCCGGTCCTCGATTCGGCTCGTGATCACCCGGCGCAATGGGCGAGCGCCGTAGATCCGGTCGTAGCCTTCGTTGGCGAGGAGATACTTGGCGGCGTCGGTGACTTCGATCGTTATCTGCATCTCAACCAGGTGCTTGCCCAGCCTCTGCATCTGAAGATCGACGATCTGGCGGATCTGGCCCGTCGTCAGGCTCTTGAAGACGACCACGGCGTCGACTCGATTTAGGAACTCGGGGCGGAAGGTCCGCTTCAGCTCCTGATCGATCTTCTCCTTCGTGTTCTTGTGCCGCCGCTCGACCTCATCCGACTCGTCCATCACGGCGGGCTGGAATCCGAGCGCGGTCCCGGCCTGATTGACATCGCGGATGCCGAGGTTGGAGGTCATGATAATGATGGTGTTGGCGAAGTTGACCGCCTTTCCCTTCGCATCGCTGAGACGGCCGTCCTCGAGGATCTGCAACAGCATGTTGAACACCTCGGGATGTGCCTTCTCGATCTCGTCGAACAGGATCGCCGAGTAGGGCCTGCGTCGGACCGCCTCGGTTAGCTGGCCGCCTTCGTGATAACCCACGTAGCCCGGAGGTGAGCCCACCAGTCTGGCCGTGGTGTGGCGCTCCATGAACTCCGACATGTCCAGCCTGATCAGCGCGTCCTCGGAACCGAACATGTACTCCGCGAGAGCGCGCGCCAGCTCGGTCTTGCCGACGCCGGTCGGACCCAGGAAGATGAAGGAGCCGATCGGCCTTCTGGCGTCTTTGAGGCCCGCGCGCGCGCGGCGCACGGCCTGCGAGACGGTGACGATGGCCTCGTCCTGGCCGACCATCCGCTTGTGCATCTCCTCCTCCATGCGGAGCAGCCGCGAGGTCTCTTCCTCGACCAGCCGGGAGACCGGGACTCCGGTCCAGGCCGCCACGATCTGGGCGATGTCCTCTTCGCCCACCTCGGGGACGGTCGCACCCAGCTTGTCACGCCAGGCGGACTCTTTCTTCGCGTACTTATCCTTGAGCTTGGTCGCACTGTCGGCTGCCGCTGCTGCGGTCTCATAGTCCAAGTGCGCGTTCGCGTCCGCCTTCTGGGCCTGCAGCTCCTTGATCTCCTTCTGGAGCTCCTTGAGCTCGTCGGGGGTTGTGGTCAGCTTCATCCGCACGCGGGCCGAACCCTCGTCGATCAGATCGATCGCCTTGTCGGGAAGGGCGCGGTCGCTGACGTAACGGTCGCTCATAACGGCCGCCGCCCGCACTGCGGCGTCGGTGATGGTGACGCGGTGGTGCTTCTCGTAGAGCGACTTGACGCCCTGCAGGATGTCGATCGTTTCCAGCATGGTGGGCTGGTCGACGAAGACGGGCTGGAAGCGGCGCTCCAGAGCGGCGTCCTTCTCGATGTACTTGCGGTACTCGTTGAGTGTGGTCGCCCCGATGCAACGGATCTCTCCGCGCGCCAGCGCCGGCTTCAGCATGGCGGCGGCATCAATCGCCCCCTCGGCGGCGCCTGCCCCGACCAGGACATGGAGCTCGTCGATGAAAAGAACGACCTCCTTCGAGCTGCGGATCTCGTCGAGGATCCTCTTCAGTCGCTCCTCGAACTCGCCGCGGTACTTGGTGCCAGCGACCAAAGCGCCCACGTCGAGCGTGAGTACGCGATTGTTCACAAGCGACTCGGGGACATTACGCAGCGTGATCAGCTGAGCCAGGCCCTCGGCGATGGCAGTCTTGCCGACGCCTGGCTCACCGACCAGGGCGGGGTTGTTCTTGGTCCGGCGGCTGAGGATTTGGATCACCCGCTCGGTCTCGGTCTCGCGGCCGATCACGGGGTCTAGCCGGTTGAGGCGGGCAAGCTCGGTGAGGTCCCGACCGAATTGGTCCAAGAGGGGGGTCTTCGACGGCTTCTTGGGTGGCGGCTCGATTTGTTCCACAGTGGTGTCGCGGAGTAGGCGCTCGATCTCCGCCTGCACCTTGTCCAGGGTGGCACCGAGATCTTCGAGGACCTGGGCGGCGATGCCTTCCCCGTCGCGAAGGAGGCCAAGCAGCAGATGCTCGCTGCCGACGTAGTTGTGCCCCATCCGGCGGGCTTCTTCGAAGGAGATCTCAATCACCTTCTTGACACGCGACGTGGGAATGATCTGCTGGACGACGATCCGCTCGTTGCGGCCGACCAGGGACTCGATCGTCTGGCGGACTTTGCCGATCTCGACGCCCAGGTTGTTGAGAACCTTGGCGGCTATGCCTTCACCTTCGCGGAGCAGACCCAGGAGCAGGTGCTCGGTACCGATGTAGCTGTGGTGGGACCGTTCTGCTTCTTCCTGGGCAAGCGACAGAACCTTCTTCGCTCGCTCAGTGAACCTCTCGAACGGGTACACAGCCTTTATTCCTTGGGTCCGGGGCTTCTCGGGGTAGGGCCTGCACCTCCTCGTCTTTTGGAGTCGTCGCGGTCCGCCCGCTTCGGGCTCGAGCCCATTATCCACCTAGCCTTGTTGGGCCGACTGGTGCGCGCCGCTTGTGTGCCTGGTTCACCCTGGGAGGCCCAAGCATAGAAGGGAACGCCGAAACCGTGCGAATCAGGACAAAACGCGCGCGAGGTTGCGGGCAATCGCAAAGCGAGCCGACGCCGGCGGCCGACGGCGCTGTATTCAGCGCCACGGCAGGCTAGCGAGCTTGGGGGTCGAAGCCTAAGGCGGAGGAGTTACTCCACCTGCTGCGGCGCTTGGGCCAGTGTTTCATCCGGGTACGCCAGCTCGATGTCGAGGCCGATAGTCAAGTCGTGGCCGGCCATCGGCCCCCAATCGAAGACGCGGTTCCATGTAACGCCAAACTCACGCCGGTCAATGGTGAACTGCGACGTGAAACCAGCCCGCAAGCCCCACGGGTCGCTGACCACGCCCCGAAAGTCGAACGGGATCTCTACGCGGCGGGTCACTGCCTTGAGTGTCAGTTCGCCGTTGATCTTGTAACCACGCGGTCGCGCCTCGATTTCTTCCCCGGCGAAAGTGATCAGCGGATAGTGCTCGCTGTCGAGCCACGCCTCGGAACGCATGAACTCCTCTTGGCGCGGGTGACCGGTGGCGACAGAGGCTGCCTCGATTTCGACCCGGAAGGTCGAGTGGAAGGGATCGCCGGCATCAACCTCCAAACTGCCGCTGACTCGCGGGAACTTGGCGCGAAGGTTGGCTACATTGAAGTGCCAGACGCTCACCATCACCTGGGAGTGGAGCGCATCGATCCTCCATGTCCCCGCTCGAAGCGGCTGGACTCTTTCCATGCTCGCTAATACTGGGGCTTGAGCCGGCCCAGGCCCGCAGGCCCGCTACGGCGATGTGGTCTCGGCTGTGTGGTCCTGGAGACGTGTCCGGTTTCGGCCGCGATCGTGAGATAGGCACCATCGACTTCCATCGAGCGCCGCTGCTGGAGCCTGGCTACTCGAAGTAGTCACGAAGTCTCTTCGCGCGCAAGGGATGGCGGAGCTTGCGCAGGGCCTTGGCCTCGATCTGGCGAATGCGCTCCCGGGTCACCCCAAAACGCTTGCCGACCTCCTCCAGGGTGCGCTGGTGGCCATCGATGAGCCCAAAACGGAGTTGCAGGACGCGCCGCTCGCGTGGGGTAAGGGTGTCAAGGACGTCCTCGACCGCGGCGTGGAGCATGGTGAGCGAGACTGCGTCGGACGGTGAGACGGCCTCGCGGTCCTCGACCAAGTCGCCCAGGTGGGTGTCCGCCTCGTCGCCGATCGGGGCTTCCAGCGAGAGCGGGGCCTGGGCTACCTTGACGATCTCGCGAACTTTCTGCAGGGTGACCCCCATCTCCGCGCTGATCTCCTCGTCGCTCGGCTCGCGCCCAAGTTCCTGGAGCAGACACCGAGACACTCTTGCCAGCTTGTTGATCATCTCCCCCATGTGCACGGGGATGCGGATCGTGCGGGCCTGGTCGGCCATGGCGCGTGTCACAGCCTGGCGGATCCACCACGTGGCATAGGTGGAGAACTTGTAGCCCTTGTGGTAGTCGAACTTCTCGACCCCGCGGATGAGGCCCATGTTGCCTTCTTGGATCAGGTCGAGGAAGGACATGCCGCGGCCGATGTACTTCTTGGCGATCGAGACCACCAGCCGAAGGTTGGCCTCGGTCAGCCGCTGCTTCGCCTCATAAGCGCGCTCGCAGCGCTCGGTCAGCCGATAGCGCGCCGCGCGGTAAGCCTCCAGCGCTTCCGCCCGGACACGTGGACGGGCGGCGCCGTTGGCCTGGCGCCGTCGCTCGGCGGCGGCCGCATCCAGCAGGTTCGGCAGCTTCGAGAGGTCGGTGAGGCCGAGCAGCTCCTGTGCGATGTGCGCCTGCTGGCCGTTGCGCTCGACCGTGGCCAGGCGGTCGATGACATCGGGCAGCATTTCCTCGACCGACCGCCGCCGACCGTCGATCTCTTCGATGACGCTCAGCGCCTTGAGTGCATCGTGGAGGGGCTTGGCCTCGATCGCCTGCGCCAGCTCGACCTCATCTTTGGCGGTTAGCAGGCTGACGCGCCCGATCTCTTTCAGGTACATACGGACGGGGTCGTCCAGCGAGACCGAGTCCATCACCTCGATGTCCAGGAGCACGTCGTCGTCGATCTGGTCGACCTCTTCGAAATCCTTCTCGCCGTCAGTGACCTCGACCCCGATCTCCTTGAAGGCCGCGAAGATGCGGAAGATCTGGTCGGGCTCGGCATCGATCTCTGGTAAGCCCTGGAGGATATCGTCGGGCGTGAGGTAGCTCTGCTCCTTGCCCTTGACGATGAGCTGCTCGGCCGCGGTCATCAGCTCGTCCTCGAACTTGCGCTCTGGCCTCTCAATGGCTTTACTGCCGCGCCTGATCCCGGCCTTGGAAGGGGTCTTGGCAACGTGTGCGATCTCTGGACCGGCGGCGAGCATTCCGATCGCGGACGCCCCCTTCGTCACAGCCGGCGGCAGACGGGTTCGTTACAGATGGCCGTATTTCCTCCCGACCGCCAGGGCCGGCTGGCTTAACTATCGATAATCACAAATGAGAGACCACGCGCGATCCTGAATCGTCAGGGGTGAACGACGCGACAGTGGAGGGGTCAGGTACGAAACGCTCGGC
>DATEGL010000095.1:0-10944 GCA_035280145.1 Candidatus Dormiibacterota bacterium
GCATCCCTAACTATCCAGCGCCCGCGTGCTCACCGTCACGATTTGTTGTGCGAGATACTTGGCTTGAAACGCCCGCCGGCTGCCAAGTGGAGGAATCGCCATGCTCAAGATGACTAGCCTTCTGTTGGGAACTGACAATCCGGAGCGTCTGGTCGAGTTCTACACGAAGGTGCTGGGCGAGCCAGCGATGAGCGAAGGGGGGTTCACAAGTTGGGTGACCGGCGTTGGAGTGCTGACGATTGGCAAGCACTCGGAGGTCCACGGGCAGAACAAAGAGCCGGGCCGCGTCATCTGGTTCCTCGAGACGACAGATATCAAGGCGGAGTTCGAACGGGTCAAGGGCCTCGGCGGGCGGGTGATCGCCGAGCCATATGACCTGGGCGGTCCCGGGATGATGCTCGCCACCTTCGCCGACCCCGATGGCAACTACTTCAACCTGTCGACCCCCTTCGAGATGCCGTAGATAAAGGATTGAAGGGTCCGCCCCTAGTCAGATAGGTTCGAACAGTCATCCGCCATACGCACGGCTCTGTTGAGAGCCACGCGCGAGGCATCGAATTGCTCGAGTGGAAGCAGGAGGTCGCCGTCGATCCGGCGGCGGACATCGCGCGTGACGTGCTCGCCGATCTGCTTTGCCCATCGTCGCCCGAGCCAGCCCGCGTGCATCTGCAGGAGCTTTGCGAGCACATAGCCGGCCAGGAGCGTTGCGGCCAATAACACGACTGGCGTCGGCACCGGCCCGAGATACGGCAGTGGGATCGTGCCGACCGGCACGTCGCGGATGCCGAAGAGGGACGCGAACCAGAGCGCCAGGAAGATGAGGAGCGCGGTCACCGCATACTGGGCGGCGCCGAACACCGACCACAGTGCGCTCGTGGGCACCCGGACGCGGTCCGCTTCGGCCGCCACGGTTTTATCGATCGTCTCAGCGAGCCGCCTCTCCAGCGACGCCGGTGCACTCAGCCTGGCGAGTGCGCCACGAAGCGGCGCCGGCACCTCAGGCAGCCTCGAAGTCATGAGCCCGCGCATTGGCTCGACTGCCGGCGCGAGCGAACCGCGAAGGTGCCAGCGGGTCAGAAATCCAACCGGGTCCGCAGCGGCCCTGTCCCGGCCGATGAGGCGGTAAATCGCGCTGGTGAGGTGCCGCAGCGGTCCAGCGCCGCGCCGGCGTGCCGCAAAGCGAGTTGCCGCGACGGCCTGGCGTTCGAGGCCCGCGACGTCGATCATGGCCAGCGCGCCTTGCGCGACCGCCACGAGGGCGCGCTCCCGGTGCGCACGCTCGATGAGAGGTACCGGGGAATCGCCCACGACTCCGCCGGCGGCGGCGAGCTCGCGCACGGCCTCGCGTGCCTCCGCGACAATCCGAGCAGCCACGACGCGCTTGGCCTCCACCGCAGACTCGAGCCACTCGCTAAGCTCGCCGATGCCGGCCACGCCCTGGCGCGCGCGCGTCGTGACGACCTCTATGTCCCCCACGCCGTCGCGCCGTAACTGATCGCGCATGTCTTCGGCGACCCGGCTCGCGTCCGCCGAGCTCAGAAGATCGCTGCGGTTGAGGACAACGATCTGGCGGCGGATTCGCGGTGCGTATTCGCTCAAATAGCCGGCGTGGATGATGTGATCTTTGTATTTCTCGGGATCCACGATCCACGCAACGGCGTCCACGCGAGGAAGCAGAGCATCGACCCGCTCTCGGTGCTCGCGGGCGATCGAGTCGAAGTCGGGAAGATCGAGCACGGCGACGTCGGCCAGGGCGCCGCCCGTGTGCTCTCTCAGTTCACTGATTCCGAGCCACTGCAGCAAGCCTGCGAGCTCGCGGCCGCGACTCGACGGGACCCATGCAATCGCGTTCGATGTCGTCGGCCGGCGCGCGCTTGCCGGGCTCACCTTCTCGCCGGCGATCGCGTTCAACAACGTCGATTTGCCGACGCCGGTGCCGCCCGCCAACGCGAGCACGTAGGCGCTGCTCGGGAAGCCGATTCGCGCACGGGCAGTCTCGCGCGTCGCGATAGCGGTCCTCACGTCCAGCCCGACCACCTTCGCGACCTCGATCGCCTCGTCGAGGTTGTCCAGGCAGCGATCCACGCTCACCGTGCCATACCGTCAACCACCGCGCGTAGCTCCGCAGCGACCTCGCGGAGGTCTTTCGGCGCGGCGACCAGCGCGTCGAAACGCGCACGATCCTGGTCGAAGAGCGAGGTCAGGAGCGCGGCAAGCCGCTCGCGCGCGTTGGCGATCAGCTCTCCCATGGCTCGTTCGCCGAAGATCGCTTCGAGAAGCTTCTGATTGAGAAGGGCCGTTCCCGCAGCGATTCCGACCTCGGCGCCTGTCAGGCCGGCTGTGTAGGCGAAAACACCGAGCATCACCGCGACGGCGACGGCGTTCACTCCGAGTGCCGCGACCTGGGCGACCGCGCGCTTCCGGCCGGCGTGTGAGCGAACGTCATCGACGATCGCGCGCATCCAGACATCCAGACCGCCGCGGACCGCCGGGCCGAATCCATCTGATGCGGTCCAGAGGTCCGGATGGCGCGCCACGAGCGCAATAGCGTCGGACCTGTCGGACCAGGCCACCGCCGTTCGCCGCGCGGCTTCGCTGGCGTGCCTCAGCGCGAGCGCCTCGAGCGTCGTCGTCATCTCCGCTTCGACGGCAGTTACCGGCGCGACCGGTGTTCCGCGGAAGGCGGTCAGCAGAATCGCGCGCAGCCTGCCGATGCCCGAAGAGATGAATCTCGCGACCTGATCCGCGCCCACGAAATCGTTCCATCGGCGTAGCACCTCCGCGCGCAAGACGAGACCCCCCTGCACCTCCCTTGTCAACGCAGCCAGCTCCTCGCCGTATGTGGACGCCGCGATCCGCTGCAGCGCGTCGGCGTCAATGGCCTCGTGCTCGAGGTCGTCGGCGATGGCGTGCGCAAGCGGAACGAGACCCTTGAGCGCGCCAGCCAGCGCCAGGGTCGCCACCGCGCGGCGCTCGTCGGCCTCCGCGGCCAGGCGCGCGATGCGCTCGAGAAGCGGCAGCGCCTTTTCGCGGGCAAGGCCGCTGACGCTCGGATCGACATCGCCCTCGGCGATCACGATGAGGGCGATCGGCTCCTCGAGGTTCTTCGCGCCGGTTCCACGGAAGAGACGCTCGGTGTCGGCCACGACCGCCTCCCGATCCTCCTCGTCTGCAGGCACGCGGTTCAGCACCACGACGAGTGGCAGGCCACGCTCGCGAACGCGCTTTAACACCTCCCAGGGCACGAGGTCTGCATAGCGAGTCGCGGTGGTGACGAAGACGCAGAGATCGCCGGCTTCTACCAGCACGTCGGCGAGCTCGCGGTTGTCGCGCTCGACAGAATCGATGTCGGGTGCGTCGACGACGGCAACACCGTCGGTGCTTGGGGAGGCCCCGGCAAGCTTGAGGCGATCCTTCGCGATCGCGAACAGCCGGCCGCCAGAAAGGATTCGATGGGCGTCGCCCTCGCTGGCATAGAGAACCACGTCCTTCGTCGTCGGCCGAATCACGCCTGCTTTGCTCACCTCAGCGCGTGCGATCGTGTTCAGGAGCGACGACTTACCCGCCCCGGTTGGCCCGAGGAGCACCACGAGGAGCGGCGCATCAATGTCGGCAACGCGCGGACGGACGAAGCCTTCGAGGTGATCGCGGAGCTGTCGGGCCCGGCCTTCGGCTGCGGGACTGGCCGACGCCAACGCAAGGCGCCTCTCGGCGACGCCTGCGAGGCGATCACAGCGCGCAATGAGCTCGGCCGAGTCCACGGCCCGCACTCTACTTATTAGCGGAGGGCGACCGGGCCTCTTTTGTATCCGAATCTGCCTCCCGCCGGTTCGACTCGGGAACGGGCCACTGGCCGAGTTGGAGACCCCTCGTGTACCCGGAGCGCGACGGTCCGCGCGGCCTCAGAGAGGGTGTGACTCGGAGAGCGGCGGGCCGACCACGTCGAACGCCTTCGTCTCTTGGGCGAGTCTCGCGAAGGCTTCCACCCCCCGTTGGTCGGCCGGCAACTGGGCATAGCGCAAGAAAAACTCCTCAAACGCGCTCGCCGCCGGAATGATCGTTGCAAAGAACCGCGCCGGCCCGGCACCCAGGTTCTGCCACGTGTGGGGCGTACCGGAAGGTATGAACACGAACGTTCCAGGATCCGCCTTGTGGATCACGTCCCCGAGCCTGATGCGGAACGTTCCTTCGAGCGTGTAGATCAGCTCGTTCTCCGCGTGAGCGTGCAGCGGAGGCCCTTCCCCGGGTGCGGCGATGGTTTCAATTGCGGTAACTGCTCCGTCGGTATCGCCAGCCATCGCCTTGAATGTCAGCACTCCGCCAACAGGGTTCTCCACCGACACGCCCTCGCCAGTAGCGAGAACTCGGAGCCCGGTCCGACGCACTGCCTTGACCATCAGCGGAACGTTATCCGATCCAGCCACGAGCAGAGCCTGGCGGGGTGCACGCCGGCGAGGAGGCATTGACGCTGCATGCGCCCAGGTTATGCAGCCTCCGGATTACACGGGGGCCGGTACGCGCTGCCAGGGCCGCACTGTTTCGAGCTGAAGCGCAAGCGCAAGAATCACGGCCTCTCCGTTCGGAGGGGCTACAACCTGCACCGAGAGCGGGACTCCGTCTGGTCCGATTCCGGCTGGTATCGACGCAGCGGGAAATCCCGCGACGTTCCAGGGCGCGTTATAGGGCAGCGCTCTGATCTGGTCCAGCGCGGTCGTTACGAATCCGCGCCCAGTCCAGCCACTGGCCGGTATGGAAGGCTTGGCCACACAGGGCATGAGCGCGACGTCGAAGTCCTGAAACCATCGCGATGCCTTCAGCGCCCACTGCGTCATGGCTTTCGGCGAAGCCGGCCCGATTCGCCGGCCGATGCGCGCCATCGTTTGAGTCCTGCGCTCGAGAGCTGACCAATTCAAAGCTCGCGCATCCTGAGCCACGCCAGCGGTCCACAAACGCAGAACGTCGTTCGCAAGACTGAGCGGATACGGTGGATCGGACTCCGTAACCGAGTGACCCGCCTCTTGTAGAACCGCCGCAGTCGAGTGAACGGCGGCCTGGACCTCTGGCGCCGGCCTTGCGAGAAAGCTGGGCGACTTCGTCGAAACAGCAATCCGAAGGCCTTTCGTTGCTGGCTGGACCTCCACAAACTCGTTCGTCTCACCGAGTACGTCGAGCATGAAGCACGCATCCCGCACGCTCCAAGCGATCGGGCCTGTGACCGATAAGCCGTACCAATGTTCAGTCAAACCGAGCATTAGTGGAAGCCTGGCGCGCGTTGGCTTTAATCCAAATACCCCGCAAAAGGCAGACGGCCCACGGATCGATCCGAGGCCGTCGGTCGCGAGGGCCAACGCCGACATTCCGGTAGCTACTGCGACGGCACCACCTCCGCTAGAGCCACCGGGCGATCGGTCCCGATTCCACGGATTGCGGGTAGTCCCATAGGCAGCTGACTCGGTGAAACCGAAGATTGCAAGTTCGGGCATGGTTGTTTTGCCGATCACAACCGCGCCGGCGGCACGCAAGCGGCGGACAAGAACATCGTCGGAGGTCGCCGGAGTTGGTGGTGTTGCAGCTGACCCCAGTCGGGTAGGCTCGCCCGCGACGTTGAAGTTGTCCTTGATTGCGACTGGCACTCCAGCCAGAGGCAGTTCACGCACGTCGCTCCGACGGTCGACTTCAGATGCCTCCGCGAGAGCCTTCTCGGCCCGGACTATCTGAAATGCATGCAGTTCATGCTCCTCGTTCTGAATGTGAGCGAGGCACGATTTGGTTGCTTCGACGGCGGACATGGTCCGACCGCGCACGGCGGCGGCCATCTCTGCCGCCGTCGCCGGTGCTGCCGCAGGACTGCGCAATTTGTCGGTGCTCCCTCCCTGAGTTGAGGCTAGCCTGCTCCTGGACGTCTGGGTCGGAGTCCAGACCTACCCAGATCGTTTCTCATCGGCTCAGGCCTGTTACGTGGATGCAATTCCGAACTCCGATAGTGGTCTCTTATTGCGGCCCGACGGGGCAAGAAGGGCGGTCCCGTGGCCGACACCGTGCGGAGGTCATTGCTCTCGCTCGAGCCAAGTCACCACCTGGTCCAATACAGCCTTTCGCTCATCGAGATGGACATAGTGACCGGCGCCTGGAAACTCGTATACGTCCCACTCACTGGCCCTGATTCGGTCGACAACCTCAGTTGGCGCAAGCGGTGAGGGGTCAGGCACGATGACAAGGGATGGCTGCAGTGGCGGCTTGGTTGGCGTGTAATCGGCTTCTCGAGTCAAGATGAAAGCGCTCGCGGTTCTCGGGTCCCACATCTGGAATCCCTCGTACCGAAGGTCGTTCTCCTGTGGCGTCCAGGATGGGTTCGCGCCTGCGACAGCGGCGCGCGATAGTGACTTTCGCGCCTCGAACTGAGCGATGGTGCGTCGAGGGTCCTGATCTGCGATCCACGGTGGGTCGATGTAAACAGCTCGCTTCGGTCTTAGGCGGGACACCGCCTTCAGGAGCAGGATCCCACCTAGCGAGTGACCTATTGCCAGGTCGGGGTTGGCCGGCAGGTTCTCGATGAGATCTGCGACCCAGCTGTGAATCGTGTAAGAACCGCGCGGGCTCCGACCGTGACCACGTAGATCGGGCGCCCAGGAGCGATAACCCGCGGAACTCAGCCCGTTGGCCATTGCGTCCCAGAGAGCCGCTCGGGCGCTCAGCCCGTGAATCAGGACTGCCTGCTTGTGACCGATCCCCCACGACAGCATTTCAAGGCGCACTGAGAGCGGTTCGGCAATCCTATTCGACCGCAGCATCGCGGAATGTCTTCGCGAACCCGGACGAGAAAGCTCAGCTTGGCTCTGCGTTGCTCCGGGCCGGCCTCCCCGTGTAACACCGCGATCGGTATGTCCTGATCGTGCGCCGCCACCACCAACGATAAGCTCGACATCCAAGTCGGCGGCAACTTGATGGAGGGTAGATGGGGCGAGGATTCGTTCTCAGACCGGGAGAGGGACGATCGATCGACCTGGGCGGGTTCCAGATGTCACTTAAGGCGAGTGAGGAGGACACCGCCGGAGCGTTCTCCCTCCTCGAAGCCGACGAGCCACCGAACTTTGGGCCGCCGATGCGCATCCACCACAACTGTGCAGAGGCTTTCTACGTCCTGGCAGGCGAATACGTGATCTTCATCGAAGAACAGGAGTTTCGCTGCCCCATCGGGGTCGTTCGTCTACATCCCGTCCGGCATCCGCCACGGCTTTCGGGTGGGAACTGAGTCGAGCCGAAAGCTCAATGTCTATGTCCCAGGCGCAATGGTTGGCTACTTCGACAAGCTAAGCCAAGCTATCGCCGACGGGAACGCAGACTCAGACGTACTCGACCGGATAGCTACCGAACATGGGATGCAAGTAATAGGACCGGTGCCCGAGGGTTACCTCTGAAGGCGGGACCACTCTCGGGACTCGACCCGCAGCTTCAAGCCTTGACCTTGGCAGGCGCAAGAGAAGCCCTGACCGGCCTCGCGGTCAGGGCTTCCCAACGCCACTGCGCTAACGGGCGCGCGCTCGCTGGGTGAACCACATCACCGACGGCAGGAACAGAGACAAAACCACGACGAAGACGACAAGGTCCAGTCCGCGCTTGCCAATCACCAGACCGAAGAACAGGCTGAACGCAACTGCAATCACGAGGACTTCGACAGCCCACGTTCTGAAACTCATAGCCGAGTTATCGAGCCTACCGTGCAGCGCAAGAACGCGATCAGAGCCACCGGCTCGATCGAGATCAGCGGCCAGTTAGGAGCAGGGCCAAGAATGCGGCGTTCCGTATCAATCGGAATCGCGACCACCGCAATGGCCGCCAGCGCCAGTCGCGCTGCAGTGCTCCAGGTCAGGCGAACCGTAAGGCGGCTCGCCATCACACCGATCCATCCGCGGCTGCTGCCTGATCGGTAATACGGCAACGCTGCATGCATCAGCAGTATCCCCAGCCGAAACCGCCCCACCAGTAAAAGTCGATGTGAACGCCACAGCTTGGAACGTAGGGGCCGATCACATTCCAGATCAACTCAGCCACTATGTAACCGACCACGGCGCCGCCAATGGCACAGGCCACGGCCAGCGCAAGACCGGGCGAACAGAGGACGCCGGCTGCCCCGCCGATCCCGGCCGTCCAGACCATACCCCAGATGTTGTGAACATCCTGCTGGGTCAGGTAAAGACGAAAGCCGCCCCACAACCAGGAGACCGAGACATCGGGCGAGACACCGGTCCGTCCAGCCGTCGTGGGCTTGTTGATGTTCTCGATCGTCCCCTGCATCCGCGGGTGAGCAGCCAGCCACGTCTGGGCCGCTGCCATCTGTTCTGGCGTCGGCGGTGGCAGCGCTGCGAACGCGGCTTGCGCCTCGGAGAGTGTGCCGACGATCGTGACCCCCGTCTGCGGCGATGGCGTGGCCGGTGAAGCAGCCAGGGCAGGCGCAACTGTCATGGGCATCACCAGACAGCAGGCCGCAGCTACGGCAAACCGAATCATGTGTCGAAACATGGACAACCTCCCACCACGAGGTTCGGCTGGCACGCCGCCTCGAATACCTGTGAATTTCGTGGCCACGCCTCAGGACGCTAGCCCTGAATTTCTGCGTTCGCCATTCGCGATTTCCGATGTCGTCGTTTTCGACGACACATCACGAACTGGCTGCGTCCTCCTCGTAGTCCGGATTGTGTTTGATCCAGGTTGCCGCAGCCTCCGCTCGATTGCGGAGGTCATGCTGTAGATATAGCCGCTGCAGATGCGTTCGAATGGTGTGGGGCGAGACTTGCAGCCGAGCTGCGATCTCTTTGTCGGATAGCCCGATCGCGACCAGGTGGATGATCTGAGTCTGTCGGGGGGACAGCTCCATTTTCTCGGCATGACTTGTCGAGCCGCCCACCTGGCGCGTTGGACTCTCCTGTAACCGGAGATTCGCGTTGAACAACCGCTGCACCGTAAAGATCGCAATGCCCAGAAAGAACCACACCAATGCCACGCCAAGTGCGGTGATGGTGCCGCCGCCGGTCGCCAGCATGGACAGAAGTATCAAAAACGTAACCGCGGGGATTGCCAATACTGTGGGTCTCCACGATGGCCATGTTCCAGCCGCCACCATCGCGAAGCCCAGTACGCCGTCGTGCCAAACATATGGGCTTGTGAAGGTGAGAGCCGAGCCGATGGCGATCAGACCGATCAAGGCCACTGCCGATGGACCGTATTCCTGACCGGTCTTCGGCTGCAGCCAGAACCACGTCCAGAGCACCGTAAGGGCTGCAACGCCGAGCAGGGAAGCAGTGAGGTCCTGCTCCGGAAGAGGCCGGACCAGCAGCACTGTCAGCGGCCAGGCCAGCAGTAGGATCCACGACAGGGGCACGAGCCGGCTAACGCGCTGCCACCCAGTCGCATGGCGCAGCCAGTCAAAAGGAATAGGCCCACGCCACGTCAGCAACTGCGCTTGAACCTCCACCAGCCCTGAGTCCGGCGGTTACAGCTCGACGTCGTTGATCGATCTTGCGGTGGGTGGACTCTGCTGTCAAGCAGCGATCGGCGAGTTCGTGGACCCGAGTTGGGCTAAAAGGCTCCGCACGGCGTATTCAGTGTTTGAGCCGGAAACTGACTCAACCACGCCGAGGTGAGTCGGAGCTCATCGCGATTGGACACACAGACGGGTGGATGACCTACCTGGTGCCGCCGTTTGCGACCTCGATCTTTCCGGCGATTGCCGTGGTGGCAGGCGTGGCGGAATTCTCCCTGCTGTTGTGGATGCTGATCTTCGGCGTGAACAGCGAGCGCTGGTACGAGCAAGCGCGGTTGTCCACGATGGCCGAAGCGGCCTGACTCGCGGCCAGTCCCGCGGGCCGTCTTCCAGCCTCTGGGCCATCTCCAGCATCGCATGCCAGACGTTCCAGCCAATCTGTGATCCGTCGGCCCGAAATGGCGACTGCTCGGCCGACCGCAGCCCCGATTTCAGAGTTCAGAAACTGGTCGGGGGGGGCCGTACCACATGGCGTTGATGACCCCTCCTGACGCAGCGATCGACCTAGAGAACTGATGACCGCTCGACTCTGGTGACACCCTCCGCGTCGTGCCCGACATGCCGGCGGGCGTACTCGTGCACGAAGGCCTCGACCTCGCTGGACTTGGTCACGGGACGCGGTCGTCGAGGTCGGGTCGCATGACGACGCTCTCTTGCTCGTTGGGGTCGGTGCGCGCACCGACGAACAGCGCCGGCTGCGAGGTCCGGTTCACGGCCACGTGGGGTACTCCGGCCGGGATGAAGAGGTAGTCGCCGGAGTGGGCGATGTCTCGGTGCTGGAGCTCATCTCCGGTCCACAGCTCGACTTCTTCGCCGCTGAGCATGTAGAAGGCCGACTCGTGGTGCTCGTGGACGTGCGCCTTCGTGCGTGCTCCTGGCGGGACGGGGACGGATCCGAACCACAACTTGGTGGAGTTGACGGTTTCGGCGCTCACGCCTGGCGTGTAGGTGAGCCCCTGCTTGCCTGCATAGCTCGCTCCGCCGCGAACGACCCTGCCTAGCGTGTTGCGCGCCACTTTATCCATGTCTGGTCCCTCCATGTGCCTGCGGTTGGAGCGAGTCTAGTAGGGGCCGCTGTCGACGTTCGATCGACCGTCGGTACACTCGGGCCGCGATGGGCGAGTTCGTGCCTGCACGCTTCAAGGCTCTTGGCGCCCTTCCGGTAATCCCCAGCCGTCGGTTAGTGAATGCCCAGGGCGTCGACTATCACCGGCGTGTCCAGCCAGACGTGCGGCGCGATGGCGTGATACGCCCAGACGTGCACCCAGGCGTTGCCTGTCCGAACCGTGAGCGCGGACTTGACCATCCCAGGACCGAAGTACTGGAAACCCACGAAGATGATGGTCAGCACCCAATGAGTCGGTGAGTTGTAAGCGCCCCAGGCTTCGAAGAGGTGAAGAGCG
>DATEGL010000096.1:0-2838 GCA_035280145.1 Candidatus Dormiibacterota bacterium
CGCTTTCTCGGCGAGCGCCGCGTATCTCGGCAAGGAGGCGCTGGCGCGTCCGGTGTTCGGGAACCTTGCGCCCGAGATGTCGCGTCGGGCGCGCGCGCTGCCGGTGTGGGCGACGCTGAAGGCTTACGGGCGGGACGGCTACCGGGCGATGGTGGAACGTCATCTCGCGCTCGCGCGGCGCGTAGCGCGCCAGGTCGACGACGCTCCCGATCTAGAGCGCCTGGCGGACATCCCGTTGAACGTCATCTGCTTTCGCTTCCACCCGCCCGGCGTGGCCGACGACGAGTTGGACGAGTTGAACCGGCGGCTTGGCGCGATGGTTCTCGAGGACGGACGTGTCTACTTCGGCACCACCGAGTACGCGGGCAGGGTTGCGTTTCGGCCGGCGGTTGTCAACTGGCGCACACGCGAGGAGGACGTGGACATGATCGTGGCCATCGTCCGGGAGCTGGGTACGAAGCTGCTGTCTACGGCGCAGGAACGCTGACCGGCGGAGGAGTCGTTGTCTGCGCGGTCTTGACCGCCGGGGCCGGGGCCTCGTTGTTGGTGTGCTGAAGGGACTGGAGCATGTCCTCCAGCCGCCGGGCCAGGCGCTTCATCTCGCGGTCGCCGCGATCGAGCCGGTTCACGATCTGCAGCAGGATCTCGTCCTGATGCATCAGGTGGTTCATAAGCGCCTTCAGCTCTTCCTCGGCCTTGACGTTCAGCTCGTACTCCTGCTGTGCGCGCAGACGGTCGCGGTCGGCCAGGCGGTTGAGCGCCATCAGGACAACCAGCACCCAGATCGCCGCCTCGAGGCTGAGGATGAAATTGAGAAAGGCGAACGGGTAGGCGTCCCAGGGGCGAATCAGGTTCAAGGCATTAAGCCCGATCCAAACGACCATGATCCCGATCTGGGCCAGCACGAACACCCAGCTGCCGACAAGGCGAGCGAAGTCGTCCGCGACGCGGTCGGCGAAGGTCTGGTGGCGCTCGATCTCACGGTTCAGGTCACGGACCGGGGGATGGTCGTGCTGATGTCGGATCAGGTCACGGGCGATGTCTTCGATTTCTCGGGAGATCGACATTCTTTCGGTGGTTTCCTCTTGGGTTGCTGCGACGGAGTTGGGGGTTGCCGCATAGCTTGCCGCAAATGCCCCGCCCCTGGCTACAGAAAGTAAGGGATCGACGCTACAAAGTTTCCTGAGGGCGGGGCGCATACTGCCGGGGTGGGCGGTCAGCGAGTCGACTTGCGGTGCTCGTTCTGCGGCAAGAAGAAGGATGAGGTACGCAAGCTCGTCGCCGGGCCGGGGGTGTTCATTTGCGACGAGTGCGTCGCGCTTTGCAACGAGGTGATCAACACCGAGGGGCCAAGCGCGCGGGCGGGCCAGCCGCCGCGTCGTTCGACAAACGTTTCGAGCTCAGCGCCTTGGTGGCGGCGTCTGTTCCACATCGAGGTAGCGCAGCCGGCCTGATCAGCGGTAGTCGTGCGAGCGCTGCGCGGGCCGAGGCACGCCGGTAAGCGCCTCGATGTGGCCGGCCAGAACTGAGTGCACGCCATCCTGGCGCTGCATCACGCCGTCGATGATCAGGATTGGCTGCCGGTTGGCGATGAGCCGGTAGCGGTCATAAACCTCTGGCTTGATCGTCACGTTGACCTGGCCGAACTCGTCCTCGAGGGTAAAGAACCGGATCTTGTTGGCCGTGCTCGGCGCCTGGCGTGTGATGACCAGGCCGGCCACGCGGACAGGCTTGTTGTTCGGGATCGACTTGATCTTGTCGGATTCGAGGGCTCCCATCGCGCGCAGCTTGTCGCGACAGAAATGAATGAGGTGATGGCCGGTCGAGAGGTCGGAGATTCGGTACTCGAGCTGGTTGGCATCGAACTCATCGATGTGGGGAAGTGACGTGGCGGTGGGGTTGAGGCGCAGCTCTGACTGCCGGTCGATGCCACGCCTCAAGCCCTTGCCGTGCCACCTTTCCTGCCAGCCCCACAGCAGCTCGCGGCGTGGGTGATCGAGGGCGTCGAAGGCGCCGACCATGACGAGGTTGCGCACGGCGCGGGGACCGATCGGGCCCCCGCGGAGCCTTGCCAGGAAGTCGTCGAAGGAAAGGTAAAGACCACCGCTCTGGCGGTCGGCCACGATCGCCTTGCGGCCTTCCTCGCCGAGGTCGCGGACGTAATTGAATCCGATACGCATGGCATATCCGCGAGTGCCGGCATCTGCGGGAATTTCTTCCGGCAGGCAGCGCACATCCGACCGGTTGATGTCGACCGGCAGCGCCTTCAGCCCGTGACGTTTCAGGTCCTCGACCAGCACGCTCGGGTGGTAGAAGCCCATCGGCTGGTTGTTCAGGAGCCCGCACGAGAACTCGACCGGGTGATTCAGCTTCATCCACGCCGTCTCATATGCAGTGCGCGCAAACGCGGCCGCGTGCGAGCGACAGAAGCCGTACTCGGCAAATCCCTTGACGGCGGCGAACAGCTGGTCAGCCACCGAACGAGGCACGGCATTGGCGAGGCATCCGTCGATGAACTCGTCCTCGAGTGACGACATCTCGACGCGATTGAGATGTCGGGTCATTGCCCGTCGAAAACCGTCCGCGCGGCCAGGCGTCATACCGGCGACAAACATCGCGATCTCGATGATCTGTTCCTGGTAAAGGATCACGCCAAGCGTGTCCTTGAGAATCGGCTCGAGCAGCGGATGCGCATAGGTGACCTGCTCGCGACCCTGCTTGCGGCGGATGTACGGATGGACGGCGTTGCCCTGGATCGGACCCGGCCTGATGATCGCCACCTCGACCACCAGGTCGTTGAATGTTTGTGGTCGCGTTCGCGGCAGTGTCTGCATCTGC
>DATEGL010000097.1:0-3389 GCA_035280145.1 Candidatus Dormiibacterota bacterium
CCTACGGGGTCGGCTCCTCGCCCGAGACGTACGACAAGCAGTTCGTACGCGACTGGCTCTCGCGGTCAGGCTGGGACAAGGAGTCAGAACCGCCGCGCCTGCCCGAGGACATAGTGGCTCAGACGCGGATCCGTTACCTCAACGCCTACCAGCGCCTGGTCGGCAAGCCGCTGTTCCCGCCCAAACCGAGGAACGAGACTTGATCGCGAAGGTCATCGTCACTCCAAAACCAGTGGTCAGCGATCCGCAGGGTCTGACCGTGAAGCAGGGCCTGGCGTCGCTCGGGTTTCGCGAGGTGGCCGATGTTCGCGTCGGCAAGTACATCGAGCTGAGCCTAGAGACCACCAGCGAGCACGAGGCCAGGGCGCAGGTCGAGGAGATGTGCAGGCAGCTGCTCGCCAACCACGTGATCGAGGACTTTCGCTTCGAGCTCTCCCGGGACAATCACCGGTGAAGTTCGGTGTCGTGGTTTTCCCCGGCACGTGGTCCGACCGTGACTGCGGCTGGGTCATCGACCAGGTCCTGGGCCAGGAGCTCGTTTACCTGTGGCACAAAGACACCGACCTCAAAGGCTGCGACTGCGTGATCTTGCCGGGAGGATTTGCGTACGGCGACTACCTGCGCACCGGCGCGATCGCCAGGTTCGCCCCGGTGATGCAGCAGGTGGGCGAGTTCGCCGACCGCGGCGGCCTGGTCTGGGGCATCTGCAACGGTTTCCAGGTCCTCTGCGAGGCCGGCCTGCTGCCGGGGGCGTTGATCCGCAACGCGTCGCTCGAGTTTCGTTGCGAGTGGACGAACCTGATGGTCGAGCGAACCGACCTGGCTTTCACGTCTCGCTGCGTCGACGGTGAGGTGCTCCGCGTCCCCATCGCCCACGGTGAGGGCAGCTACTTCGCCGACCCGGCGACGCTCTCCCGTCTCGAGCAGCGTGGTCAGGTCGTGTTCAGGTACGCAGACGCCGCCGGCCGCGTCGTCGCGAGCGCCAACCCGAATGGGTCGCTGCACAACATCGCCGGTATCGTCAACGCGCGCGGCAACGTTCTCGGCATGATGCCGCATCCCGAGCGCTGCGCGGAGGCAGAGCTCGGCGGAACTGACGGTTTGAAGCTCTTCCGGTCGGTGGCGGAGAATGCCTTGAAGGTGCTCGTGTCTTGAGCGTGAAATCTGTGGACGAGAGGCGATTGCGCGAAGTCGCCCTCACCCCAGATGAGTACAGGGTCATCGTGGAGCAACTGAAGCGAGCCCCGAATGAGGTCGAGCTCGGCATGCTCGGCGTGCTCTGGTCTGAGCACTGCTCATACAAGAGCTCGAAGGCTTTGCTGCGACGGTTGCCATCGACAGGATCGGCCGTGATGCAGGGCCCGGGTGAGAACGCGGGGGCGGTCAGCATCGGCGAAGGGTGGGCCGCCGTGTTCAAGATCGAATCCCACAACCACCCGTCCGCGATCGAGCCTTACCAGGGGGCCGCGACGGGCGTCGGCGGCATCATCCGCGACGTCATCGCCATGGGCGCGCGACCCATTGCGTTGCTCGACTCGCTGCGCTTCGGCCCGCTGCCCGAATCAGCACGCCACTTCGAAGGCGTCGTCGCGGGGATCGGCGGTTACGGGAACTGCATCGGAATCCCGACGGTCGGCGGCGAGGTCTACTTCGAGGACTGCTACGCGAACAACCCGCTGGTCAACGCGATGTGCGTCGGCCTCGTTCGGGTCGACCAGCTGGTGCGTGCCCGAGCCGAAGGCACGGGCAACAGCCTCCTCCTCGTCGGGGCCGACACCGGTCGTGACGGGATCCACGGTGCGTCCTTCGCCTCGGTCGAGCTCGACGAAGCCAGCTCGGAACGCCGTCCCGCGGTGCAGGTGGGGAACCCGTTCCTGGAGAAGTGCCTGCTGGAGGCGTGCATGGACCTTTCGCGCACGGACGCGGTGGTGGCGATCCAGGACCTGGGGGCTGCGGGCCTGACCTCGGCCGTCGCGGAATGCGCGGGCCGCGTCGATGGTGCCGGCGCGCGCATCGACGTGTCGCGCGTGCCTCGGCGCGAACGAGAGATGACGCCGTACGACGTGATGCTTTCCGAGTCGCAGGAGCGAATGCTCGTCGTCGTCCAGCGCGGGCGCGAGCGCGAGGTCGAGAGCATCTTCCACGCCTGGGATCTCACCTCGGCAAACATCGGCGAGGTCACGGACGACGGCGTGCTCACGGTGGTCGACGGTGGCGAGCACGTGGCGCGGGTGCCGGTGAAGCTCATGACCGACGGAGCGCCGATGCGACGCCTCGTCGGCGTCGCACCGGAGGCGCCCTACGACCTGGTCGTCGAGGCGCTTCCACCGCTTGCCGACCCGCGCGAGACCCTGCTCCGTCTGCTCGCGAGCCCCAACCTTGCGAGCCGGCGTGGGGTGTTCCGCCGCTACGACCACATGGTCGGCGACGCGACGGTGATTCCGCCGGGGGGCGACGCGGCGATGCTGCGCATCAAGGGCACGCGCCTCGGCCTCGCCGTCACGGCCGACTGCAATGCACGCTACTGCCACCTCGACCCTCACCTCGGGGCTCAGCTCGCCGTGGCGGAGGCCGCGCGCAACATCGTGGCGACGGGTGCCAGGCCGATTGCGGTCACCGACTGCCTCAACTTCGCCAACCCCGACCGGCCCGAGGTGTACTGGGAGATGGAGGAGACGATCTCTGGGCTCGCGTACGCGTGCCGTGCGCTCGAGCTGCCGGTGGTAAGCGGCAACGTCAGCCTCTACAACGACTCGAACGGGGAGTCGGCGATCTACCCCACGCCCGTGATCGGGATGATCGGAGTGATCGACGACTACCGCAAACGCCTCGGAGCCGGGTTGCGCGCCGAGGGTGACTTCGTGCTGCTGATCGGCTCGACCATGAACGACCTTGGCGGCAGCGAGTACCTGAAGGTGGAACACGGGTACGTTGCGGGCCGGCCGCCGGCCCTGGACCTGGCGCGCGAGCAAGCCGTCAACCGCCTCGTGCTGACCGCCGCCCAGAACGGATTCCTCCACTCTGCCCACGACTGTGCCGAAGGCGGGATGCTGGTGGCCCTGGCCGAGATATGCCTGCTCGGCGGCATCGGCGTGCGCTGCCCGGCGATCCGTCCTGAACCGCCGCTTCGACTCGACGCCGCATTCTTCGGCGAGTCACCGAGCCGCTACATCGTCAGCGTCCCGTCGCGTGCGATGCCCGAGCTGCAGTCGCTCGCGAGGCGCCACCACGTCGAGCTTTCGCTGCTAGGGCTTGCCGGCGGCGACTTCATCGAGTTCGAGGGGCAGCTGCGGATCTCGCTTGCCGAGCTGCGCGAGGCGTGGGAGTCGATGGTCAGCTGATGTGCGGCGTTTTCGGGATCTGCGCCAAGCAAGGGGTCGACGTGGCCA
>DATEGL010000098.1:0-5597 GCA_035280145.1 Candidatus Dormiibacterota bacterium
GTGCGCATTGCTGCCACCGGGTCCATAAGAACGCGCTCCAGCAAGCGCGGCGGCGTCCGCGTACGCCTGCAGGTTGCGGCGGTCGGACATGGCGAGGCCCGCGTCGAAGACCATCACGCCCAGAACAGTCAGCGCGATGATGATCGCGACGATGATCACGACTGCCTGGCCGCGCTGCTTGCGTTGTCTATTGGTGGGCATGTCTCAGTACTCCGCGAGCATTTGGGTTGACGACTGGATGCGCAGCAGGTTGGGCGCCGCGCTGCCCAGGAACGGGACAAGGCTGTCGTAGCGGTAGATCACCGTGACGACGACCTCGTAGCAGCCCTTGTAGTGCGGGCTCGCGTACTCAGCGCCGCGCGAGCCGAGCTCACCCGGCGCGGGGTCGCGACCCAGCGCACTGCGCGCCGCGTCGCAGTTCGCGTAGCTGGCGGCTGGACCCTGCTCTGCCGGCCAGATGCACACCTCGGTCGAGCCTGCGGCGGGTGTGGGACAGGCCGAAGGCGATGCTTCGTACAACGACGAGTTGCGGCTGAAGGTGCCCATGACCGCGTCCACGGTCTCGTCGAGGCGGGCGCTGGTCAGACATCCGCTGCCGTTGGCGGATGGCGTGAGCTGCGTGCCGGAGCAGCTGCCCGTCGGCGCAGCGAACGCTCCGTCGGGCGGGATCTCGTTGGCGACTGCCTGCCGGGCGGCTTGTCGCGCTGCCTCGGCCACGGTGGAGGTCACCCAGTCCACGCGGAACAGGTCGATCGAGATGGCCAGGATGAAGAACAGCAGCGGGAAGATCAGCGCGAACTCCACCAGTGCCTGCGCTCTATTGACTCGTACGCGCATCAGTACTCGAGCCTCTGCGAGGACGTGACGCGGATCGGGAACGATCCGCCGGTCAGCGGCCACAGAAACGGCGTGACGATCGACATCTGTTTGGTGATCGTCGCGGTGATCGAATCGGAACCTGGATCAGAAGGTCCTTTGCTGTTGCCTGTTTTGTTGGTGATGGCGGCGCCGTTCAGGCAGTGAAACGTGACCGACAGCGTCGCGCCGGCGAGGACCGAACCTCCAGGCGTGCCGTCCTTCGAGCTCTCCATCGCGGCCTGGTTGGCGATCGTGTTGAGGACGCCGCCGGAAGGCGGAAGCGCAGAGCTCACGGTGACGGCCACAGGGCCGCCTCCGGTGCCGGCGCATACGCTATCGGCCGTGGAGTGCTCATATGAAGAGACGGCCATGCGAAGAGCCTGGCGCGCGGAGTTCGTCACCGCCTCGCGGTAATAGAAGGAACGGCCGATGTCGATCACGCCGAGAGCGAGCAGCAGCACGATCGGCAGCGTCAGCGCCGCCTCGACGAGCGACTGGCCTCTGGAACGTCTCCGTCCGTTCACTTGACACGTAAAACGGGACGCCGAAATGCCTCTTGCCAGGGTTCGCGAAAATTTACGAATCCGAGTTCATTTGCGATTAAGAAATCGTGAACTTTGAACTTGCTCAGACTTAACGTCCGATGGCTGTAATCGTCTGCCCGCAACCCCAGGCGGCGGAGATCGGTCTCGAGGTCATGCGCCGAGGCGGCAACGCGGTCGACGCCGCCGTGACCTGTGCGTTCGTGCAGGGTGTGGTCGACCCCCAGATGTGCGGCCTCGGAGGTTGCGGCGCGATGCTCGTCCACAGTCCGCAGGCGGGCGATTCGCTGCTCGAGTTCTATGGCACGGCAGGGTCGCGGGTGCGAGAAGACCAGTGGGAGACGCTCCTGATTCGAGAGGCGGCGGACAGGTACGGCTTCGTCCTGCAGGGCTGGGTCAACGACGTCGGCTATGAGTCGGTGGCGGTGCCTGGGACTGTCGCGGGCCTGAACGAGGCGCTGACCCGGTTCGGCACCATCTCGTGGGCCGAAGCGATCGAGCCGGCGATCCCGCTGGCGCGCGACGGCTTTCCGGTGACCGGTGCGATGCACGGTTACTGGACCACGAACTACGGCCCCGACGTGGTGCCGCACGCGGAGCGCATCCAGGTGACGTCCGAGGCAAAGCGCATCTACACGCACGACGGAAGGCTTTACGACATCGGCGAGACCATGGTGCAGGCAGACCTGGCGCGCACGCTCGAGCGACTCGCCGCGGTGGGCGCGGAGGACTTCTATCGAGGCGAGATCGCGTCTTCGATTGCGACCGACTTCGAGGCGAACGGAGGCTTCATCACTCTCGATGACCTCGCGTCATACCAGGTCAATGTCACCGAGCCGATTCGCGGCACCTATCGCGGACTCTCGGTGGCGGCGGCTGGACCACCCGCCGGCGGCCTCACGCTGCTGCAGATGCTCAACTTCCTCGAGGGTTACGACATCGGAGCGCACGACTGGCCGAGCACCGACGCGGCGCGCCTGCTGGTCGAGGCGATGGCCTGGGCGGTCGCCGACCGCGAGCTGCACGTGGCCGATCCGCGGTTCGTGGAGATCCCTGTCGGCGCGCTTGCGGACAAGGCTTACGCCGCCAAAGCGCGCGAGGTGCTGCACGACCGTCCCGACACCACGCACCTGTGCGTGGTCGACGATGGCGGCAACGCGGTGTCGATGTCGCACACGTTGGGTTCGTCGAGCGGCGTCGTCACGCCTGGACTCGGCTTTGGCTACAACGACTACATGAACTGCTTCGACCCCAGGCCGGGCCATCCCAACTCTCTGCGGCCGGGCAAGACGCGGGTGACGATGATGACGCCGGCGATGGTCTTCGACGGACGCAAGCTGCGCGTTTGCGTCGGCGCGCCGGGCGGCACGAAGATCGTGACGGCCATCATGCAGGTGCTGGTCAACGTGCTGGACCACGAGATGACGCCGGTGGAGGCCGTGAGCGCGCCGAGGGTTGACTTTCAGGGGTCGGTGGTGCAGGCCGAGGCGCGGATTCCGCGAGTCGTGTGCGAAGGCCTGGAGCGGCTTGGGTATCAGGTCAACCGGCGCACGCTCAACTACGATTCCTACTTCGCCAGGCCGCAAGTGATCGTGGTCGAGCGCGACGGGTTTGCGTCGGGCGCGTCGGACCCGCGCAAGGACGGCGGCGCCGCGTACGACACGGAGACGAAGTGAGGTTTTCGGACCGGGTAGCGCTGATCACCGGTGGCGGCCGCGGCATCGGAGCGGCGACCGCCCAGCGACTTGCATCGGAGGGTGCTCGGGTCGTGGTGTCGGACCTCGATGTGGCGCCGGCGCAAGATGTCGCGGCGCCTATCGACGGACTCGCGATCGCGTGCGACGTCTCATCGCGCGAGCAGGTGGAGGCGATGGTGAGTCGCGTCATCGGCGAGCTTGGCCGGCTCGACCTGCTGGTGTGCTGCGCGGGCATCATCCGCGACAACCTGCTGTTCAAGATGACCGATGAGGACTGGGACCTCGTGATCGACACGCACCTCAAGGGCGCCTTCCTCTGCGCCCGGGCCGCGCAAAAGGCGATGGTCGAACAGAAGTACGGCAAGATGGTCCTACTGTCGTCGACCTCGGCGCTGGGCAACCGCGGCCAGACTAATTACTCGACGGCCAAGGCCGGGCTGCAGGGCATGGCCCGGACGCTGGCGATCGAACTGGGGCCGTTCAACGTCAACGTCAACGTGGTCGCCCCCGGCTTCGTGGAGACCCGAATGACGCGGGCCACGGCCGAACGCATGGGCGTCGACTTCGAGGCTTTCAAGGTGGGCGCAGCCTCCCAGATCCCGCTGCGCCGCATCGGCCAGCCGGAGGACATCGCCAGCGTGATCGCCTTCCTCTGCAGCGACGAATCGAGCTTCATCTCCGGGCAGACGATCTACGTTCGGGGCGGCCCCTAGCAAGGTCTCTTTTACACATTCGTTCATACCTCTTGTGAACCGGCTCCTCGGGCAGGTGCGCAGGCGGATCGGGCGTCGAACTTCCGTTCGACGGCTTATGCGGTGGCGTCAGCGGCCTGAAATTCAAATCGAGTTCGGACGTGGGGTCCAAACTGCGACGGTTAACGTCGCGTCAAAGGCCGGTTCAGTGTTGACGCGTTCCGCAAAGGTCTGTTAGGGTGCCTAAGTCTTCGGGGGATCGACCCTCCGCCAGGGTGGATTCACAACTTAGGGGTAAGCACCTGCGAATTAACCGTTACCTGACACATGTCGTCGTGCTTGGAATAGCCGCCTTGATGTCGGGCTACGCATCGGTAGATCGTCATTTCCCCACCAGCCTGTCGGCGCGCTTCGGGCCCGTAAACGCCCAGGCGGTGAACGTGGGTGAGGGCGGGCAGTACGGCGACGTATCGCTCGGCCGGTACAGCACAGTCATCAAGCCGGTGTCGATCCCGACCTCGGCTCCGGTCAATCACCAGCCGATCTACTACACGGTGGTCGCCGGCGATGATCTGAAGACGATCGCCGCGAAGTTCCACGTCAAGGTCGAGGAGATCCGCTGGTCGAACTCGAACCTGTTCACCAGTGAGACCGTCGCCACCGGCAACCAGATCGTCATCCCGCCCGTCTCCGGCATCGTCGTCAAGACCACCGACAGCGACACCGTAGAGAGCTTGGCTGCTAAGTACCAGGTCGACCCGCAGACGATCATCGACTTCAACCGTCTGCGCTCGGGGACTGTTGCGGCGGGCACGGTCCTTGTGCTCCCGGGCGGCGTCGGCGGCAAGTTCCCCGACCCACCGCCTCTGTACCTGATCTTGCGTGGAGGGTCCCCGTCCGGGTACTCGTACCACGTCGTCGGGTGCTGCCTCGGCCCGTACGTGAACAACAAGTTCCCGGTGGGGTGGTGTACCTACTACGTCGCGACGTGGCGGAACGTGACGTGGACCGGCGACGCGGGCTACTGGTACGCGAACGCTGCGGCGCAGGGCTTTTCGGTGGGATCGACACCGAAGGTCGGGTCGATCATGGTCACCTGGGAGAGCTGGGCGGGGCATGTCTCATATGTCGAGGCGGTCAACCCTGACGGATCCTGGATGGTGTCGGAGATGAACTGGGTGGCGTTCGACGTGATCGACCAGCGCACCATCAAACCGGGCCAGCTGGGTCAGAAGCTGGTCGGGTTTATCTACTAGGCTTTTTTAGACCTCGACTGGCGCCGGTCGCGCCGCCCAGTCATGCTCCATCGATTCCGTGTCTTTCCTCGCCGACCTCAGCCCGGTCGCGGCCGCAACGGCGGCGAGGACGAGCAGCGTCGGGGACGTGATCAACAGCGCGAGCTGCAGGTTGCCGAGGTGATCGGACAGCCATCCGATGTCGAACGTCGAATGCGAATCGCCGAACACGTGGGCGATGAACAGGAGCAGCGTCACAGAGCTCGCGCGTAGGCCCGGCGAGACGACGTTGGTCGCCACCGCCGTGAACGGACCGCTGTAGAGGTACAGGCAGATCACGGTCAGCAGGAAGACCGGCACGAAAACCGGGATCGGGCCGACGTTCATCGGGCTGATCAGGGCAAAGACGATCAGAACTGCCCCGATCAGGAAACCCGCGATGCCGACCTCGAGGTGGGCGGAGGCGGACTTCAATGCCCGGCGGTCGGCGAGCCAGCCGCCGGCGAGAGTGCCGATCAGGCCACCGGCCACGATGACGACGCCGGCGAGAAGGCCGGCTTTGCCGGAGGTCAG
>DATEGL010000099.1:0-2930 GCA_035280145.1 Candidatus Dormiibacterota bacterium
TTCCTGGATGCGGGCGCCGCCTGAGTCGTTGATGCCGATGATCGGGATTCGGTTGCTCACCGCAAGGTCCATGACCTTGATCACCTTGTTGGCGAACACCTCCCCGAGCGAGCCGCCAAAGACGCTCGCGTCGTGGCTGAAGAGCATCACGTCACGGCCATCGATCCTGGCCATTCCGGTCACGACCCCGTCACCCGCGACGCCGGCCGGATGCCGCGCGAACAGGTCGATCTCCTCGAACGAGTTGCGGTCGACGAGACGCGAGATCCGCTCGCGGGCGGTCAGCTTGCCCTTGGCGTGCTGGCGCTGGAAGCCTTCCGCGTCGCCGTGGCCCGCCTCGTACTTGCGCTGGCGGAGCTCGTTGAGCGGATCCACCTTGCGCGGCTTCTGGCTCACCTCGACATGAACATCCAGCGATGGCCCTCGAGGTCCTCGGCGCGGTAGCGCTTGCCCTCGCTGCCCTGCTCGACCGGCGACAGGATCGTCGCCCCTGCCGCCTTCGCGCGCGCGAAATGGCTGTCGACGTCATCGACGAACACCAGCACACCGTCGATGATGTACGGGACGTCGTGCCAGCTTGCCGCGATCTCACAGCTCTCGCGGTGATGCTTGGGGCCCTGATAGTTGGCCGAAGGGGTGGCGAGCATGATCACGCCACCGCCGGTGTCGAGCTCACCATGCGTCAGCCGCCCCTCCTCCACTCGCCGGTCACGCTCGCGGAATCCAAAAGCGGTGATCAGCCAGTCCATCGCCGCCGGCCCGTTCTCGTACGCGATCATCGGGATCACCGCCTGGTAGTTGTCGCTCATGCCGCCTCCGTTGGTTGATATTCACCAAAGACACCTCGCAGCACGCGGCAGCACTCTCCGATCGTCACGTAGTCGGCGAGCGCCGCCTTCAGCGGTGGCATCAGGTTGTCCCCACCTCGTGCTGCGCTCTCGATGGCTGCCAGGCGCGACTCGACCATGGACTTCGAGCGTCCCGCACGGAGCTTCTTCAACGCGCGCGTCTGCGCGACCTGGTGGCGAGGGCTGATCTTCGTGATCTCCACGGGCCGTGCATCGGTCTCCTCGTATCGGTTCACGCCGACTACGACGCGCTCGCCCGACTCGATGCGCTGCTGCATGCGGTACGCGCTGTCGGCGATCCGCCTCACCGTCCACCCCGATTCGATGCACGCCACGGCTCCGCCCAGCTCGTCGATCTCGGCCATGATCGCGAGCGCCTCCTCCTCCACCCGGTCGGTCAGGTTCTCGACGTAGTACGAGCCACCGAGCGGATCGGCTACGTAGGGCACTGCCGATTCGTAACCGATGACCTGCTGCGTCCGCAGAGCCAGCTCGGCCGCGCTCTCCGACGGCAGGCCAAGCGCCTCGTCGTAAGCGTTGGTGTGGAGCGACTGCGTCCCACCGAGAACGGCGCTCATCGCCTCGAGCGTCGTGCGCACGACGTTGTTGAGAGGCTGCTGGGCCGTGAGGGTCACGCCGCCGGTCTGGGTGTGGAAGCGCAGCGCCTGCGAACGCAGGTCCGCCGCATGGAAGCGATCGCGCATGATGCGCGCCCACATCCTTCGCGCGGCGCGGAACTTGGCCACCTCCTCGAAAAAGTCCATGTGGCAGGCGAAGAAGAACGAGACTCGAGGCGCGAAGTCGTCGACGGCCAGTCCCGCGGCTCGCGCCGCCTCGACGTAGGCGATTGCGTTGCTCAGGGTCAGCGCGATCTCTTCGGCCGCAGTCGAACCCGCCTCTCGGATGTGGTAGCCCGAGATCGAGATGGTGTTCCAGTTGGGGAGGTTCTGTGCGCAGTACGAGAACATGTCGGTGATCAGACGCATCGACGGCTTCGGCGGAAAGATGTACGTGCCTCGCGCGGCGTACTCCTTGAGGATGTCGTTCTGGACCGTGCCCGTGATCTTTTCGGGCGGACATCCCTGCTTCTCGGCGACCAGCTGGTACAGGAGCAACAGCATCGAGGCGGTGGCGTTGATGGTCATCGAGGTCGAGACCTTGTCGAGGGGGATGTCGTCGAGCAGGATCTCCATGTCGGCCAGCGAATCGATCGCAACACCCACCTTGCCGACCTCGCCGTTTGCCATCGGGTCGTCGGAGTCGTAACCAATCTGCGTGGGTAGGTCGAACGCGACCGAAAGGCCCGTCTGGCCCTGCTTCAACAGGAACCGGTAGCGCTTGTTGGACTCGGCCGCGGTGCCGAATCCCGCGTACTGCCGCATCGTCCACATGCGGCCGCGGTACATGTCCTTGTGGATGCCGCGCGTGAACGGAAACGTGCCGGGCGATGCTTCTTCGGTCCGCCGGTCGTCGATTGAGTAAACGGACTTGAGAGGAAGGCCAGAGTCGTTTTGAACGTCAGGCATGCTCGACGAACTCGGTCAGGACTCCGCCGACGCTCTTGGGATGCACGAAAGCGATCGGCACGCCGTGGAGGCCGATGCGAGGCTCGGCGTCGATCAGCTCGAGGCCCTGGGATCGCGCTTCCGACAGCGCCTTCCTGATGTCTGGCACCGCATACGCGAGGTGATGGAGGCCGGGTCCTCTATCCGCGAGGAACTTGCTGACCATCGAGTCGTCCCGAGTTGGCGCTATGAGCTCCAGCTCACCCGCCCCAAGGTCGAGAAAGGCAGCCTCGATCCCGAGCTGTTCGTTGGCGGCCCGATGTGTCACTCGCAGGCCGAAGACCGTCGTGTATCGAGCGATCGACTCCTGCAGGTCTGTGACGACGACTCCGACGTGGTCGAGTCTCATCAGCCGTATCTGTACCAGCCTTCTCCGGTCTTGCGCCCGAGCTTGCCGGCCTTGACCTTCGCCTCCAGCTGTGGCGATGGTCGATAGCGCTCGTCGCCTGTCGATCGGTACATGTGCAGGCGAGCGTTGTACGTGACGTCGAGGCCGCTGAAATCGCCGAGCCGGAAT
>DATEGL010000100.1:0-2868 GCA_035280145.1 Candidatus Dormiibacterota bacterium
CCACCCTCGACGAAATCCACCTGGACGTCGACGATAAGTAGCGCGTTTCTCATGCTTACTTAAACTGACCCTTGATGGCCTCGGCCTCCGTGATAGTAGCGGGAGCGCGCACCCCCTTTGGCAAGTTCGGCGGCGCTCTCAAAGACCTCCCGGCCAAAAGCCTCGGCGCGCACGCCATCCGGGCAGCTCTCGACCGGTCCGGCGTCAAAGGCGAAGAGGTCGACTACGTGATCATGGGCCAGGTCCTCCAGGCCGGCGCCGGCCAGATCACCGCCCGCCAGGCGGCAATCGAGGCCGGCATCCCGCAGCACGTGCCGGCGATCACGATCAACAAGGTCTGCCTGTCCGGACTCAACGCCATCGCCCTGGCCGACCAGCTGATCCGCGCTGGTGAGGTCGAGGTCGTGGTGGCGGGAGGCATGGAGTCCATGTCCGAGGCGCCATACCTCTTTCCGAAAGCTCGATTCGGCGCTCGAATGGGCAACGCTGAGGTGGTGGACTCGATGATTCACGACGGCCTCTGGTCGACCTTCACCGGCCAGCACATGGGGGAGAGCTCGGACGAGGTGAACAAGGAGCTCGAGCTCAGCCGCGAGGAGCAGGACGCCTGGGCGGCCCGCTCGCATCAACGGGCTGCCCGGGCCTGGTCGAACGGCGGCGTGCTGAGAGACGAGGTGGTCGCCGTGGCCAAGCTCGATCGGGACGAGGGCATCCGGCCCGACAGCACGGTCGAGGCGCTTGGCAAGCTCCAGCCCGCCTTCCATAGTGAAGGCACCATCACCGCAGGCAACGCGTCTCAGATCTCGGACGGGGCGGCCGCGGTGGTGGTCATGTCGAAGGAGCGCGCCGCCAAGATCGGCGCCGACCCGCTTGTCGAGATCATCGCCCACGGCATGAGCGCCGAGCGTTACGCCTGGCTTCACACGGTTCCAGCGCTGGCGCTGACGAACGGGTTGAAGAAGGCGGGTCTGGAAGTGAGGGACCTCGACCTGGTCGAGGTAAACGAGGCCTTCGCCGCGGTCGCACTGAACGTGACACGGATGCTCCAGCTCGACGAGGACCGTGTGAATGTCAACGGCGGCGCCGTCGCACTCGGTCACCCCATCGGTGCCAGTGGCGCCCGACTCGTCTTGACGGTCGCCCACGAGCTGAGGCGACGGGGCCTCTCGGTCGGCGCGGCCACCCTTTGCGGTGGTGGCGGCCAGGGCGACGCTCTAATCGTCCGCCGACCCATGCAGTGAGCGAAAAGCACACATCCCCCTATGGCTCCTGGGCTTCGCCCATCTCTCCTGACACCCTGCTCAAAGGCACCGTCCAGATGCGCAACCAGATGCTGCGCTGGGACTCCGGCGAGCTCTACTGGTCCGAGCTTCGGCCGTACGAAGCCGGGCGAATTGTCGTTTGCAAGCGAGGCGCTGACGGCGCAATCAGTGCCGTGACGCCGGAGGGATTCAACTCACGCACCCGGGTCCACGAGTACGGCGGCGGAGCTTATGGGGTCAAAGACGGCACCGTCTTCTTCACCAACTTCACCGACCAGCGCCTGTATCGCCAGGACCTGAACGCCGCGCCGCGACCAATCACAGCTGAGGCCGACATCCGCCACGCCGACATGGTCGTCGATGCTCACCGGGGTCGCGTTATCGCCGTGCGTGAAGACCACACGACCGGAGCCAGCGAGCCGGTCAACACAATCGTTTCGCTCGACGCGCTCGGGCAGGGTGCGCCATTCGACATCGCCGCGGGCAATGACTTTTACTCGTCGCCCAAGATCAGCCCCGACGGCCACCGTCTCGCCTGGGTCACGTGGAACCACCCCAACATGCCGTGGGACGGAACCGAGCTGTGGATCGGTGAGCTCGACCGCGACGGCCGTGTCACGTCGTCGCGGAAAGTCGCCGGCGGCGCAAACGAATCGATCCTGCAGCCTGAGTGGTCGCCTGCCGGCGAGCTGTACTTCGTCTCCGACCGTAACGACTGGTGGAACCTCTATCGGGCCCGAGGCGAAGGCGACGAGCCGGTGTGCAGGCGCGCGGCGGAGTTTGGCGCGCCGCAGTGGGCCTTCGGTCAGCGCTTCTACGACTTCAACGGGCCGGACGAGATCGTGTGCGTGTACTCGGATGCCGGCGGCGGCAAGCTCGGGCGCATCGATCTCGATACGGGCACGCTGCAGCACGTCGAGCTCTTCTACACAACGCTCTGGAACATTCAGGTCTCGGCGGGCAAGGCGGCGATGTACGCGAGCTCACCGACGCTGGCTGAGCGCGTGCTGCTGGTCGACCTCGGCACCGGAGCGGAAGAAGTGGTGAGGACCGCGAACCCGGCCCACATCCAGACCGGCTACCTCAGCGTTCCGAAGCCGATTGAGTTTCCAACTCAAGGCCGGCTCACCGCCCACGCCTTCTACTACGCGCCGCGCAACCAGGACTACGAAGCGCCGGCAGGTGAGAAGCCTCCGCTGGTGGTTCATTGCCACGGCGGTCCTACCGGCAGCGCCGGCCCGACATACCCGTTCGAGTACCAGTACTGGACCAGCCGCGGATTCGCGCTGGTCGATGTGAACTACGGTGGCTCCTCCGGTTACGGCCGCGCATACCGGCAGCGGCTCAATGGACGCTGGGGCGTGGTCGACGTCGACGACTGCATCAACGCCGCGAAGTACCTCGTCGAGAAGGGTCTTGCCGACCCGAAGCGCGTTTCCATCACCGGAGGCTCAGCCGGCGGCTGCACCGTGCTGTTGTCCCTGACCAAGCGCGATTTCTACAACGCCGGGTCGAGCCACTTCGGGATCGGAGACCTCGAGCTCTTCGCTCTCGAGACTCACAAGTTCGAGTCGCGCTACTGCGAAACGCTGATTGCTCCATATCC
>DATEGL010000101.1:0-4053 GCA_035280145.1 Candidatus Dormiibacterota bacterium
TCAACACGCCGCACAACCCGACGGGCAAGGTTTACTCACGCGCCGAGCTCGAGCTCATCGCGCTGCTCTGCATCGAGCACGACGCGATCGCCATCACGGACGAGATCTACGAGCACCTCGTGTATCGAGGGCGCCACCTCAGCCTGGCGACCCTGCCGGGAATGCAGGACCGAACGATCACCATCAGCGGCGGGAGCAAGACCTATTCGGTGACGGGCTGGCGCATCGGCTGGCTGATCGCTCCGCCAGTCCTGAGCGCGGGCATCCGCAAGGTTCACGACTTTCTGACGGTCGGCGCGCCGCACCCGCTCCAGGTCGCGATCGCGGAAGCTCTGGAGCTGCCCTCGTCCTTTTATATGGAGCTGCTCGGCGACTACCAGGAACGCCGCGACGCGATCGTCGGCGGCCTGCAGGAGTGCGGCTTCTCAGCCGCGCCGCCGGACGGTGCGTATTACGTGATGGCCGGAATCGAGTCGTTCGGAACAGATGACGACGTGGCGTTCGCGCGCCGGCTGATCGAGGAGGTCGCCGTCGCAACAGTTCCGGCGTCCAGCTTCTATCACGACCCAGAGCTCGGGCGGGGCTATGTCCGTTTCAGCTTCCCGAAGAAGGTCGAGACGATCGAGCGAGGGCTGGCCGCGCTGCGCACGTTGAGGCGACCTTAACAACCAGGGTTTCCTTGCGGTGAAACCCTCATTAGCCTCGGGGCATGCGCAACGTCGTACGTTCCCCGCTGACCTGGATGGTCCTCGCCGAGCTCATCGTCGTCGCCGCGCTTGTCGCAGTGGCGTGGACCGTCGTGGCCGCGGCGTCGAGGCCGGCTCTGGCGTCACCGTCGATCGCGCTGCCCGACTCGACGGACGAAGCTGACCCTCCACTGCCGGAGCTGCCGTCCGTGACGCCAGGCGCGCGTGGGCCGATGCCGGGCCTGAACCTGGGCAGCGCCTTCTGGCGCGAGCGGCTGCGCCGGCTCAACCGAGATCAAGCGTTCTTTGTCGAGCTCGAATGGAGGATCGTCCACGGCGCGATGGACGCCGCGAGGCACTACCTGGAGACGGTCGTTCTTCCAGCCGTCCAGCGTGCTGAACGCGCCGGAGCTCAGCCTTTGAGCTAGCCGCTCGACTGCATGGTGACGTTGCCGTTGAGGGTCGCGCCATCCTCGACCGTCAGCCGGCCAACCTTGACATCACCGTTCAAGCGTCCCGATCCGCCAAGGGTCAGTCGCTTGCGCGCCGTGACGTTGCCAGTGACGTTGCCGCGGACGTGTATGTTCGAGCCCTCGATCGCGGCCTGAATGGTGGCTCCGGCGTCCACGGTGACGTCCCCGCTCGCCTTCAGGTCGCCCTCAACGTTGCCGGCAATCCGAAGGTCACCCTGGACCTCGAGCCTGCCCTGCAGGATGTCGCGCGGCCCGAGATTGACGACGTTGTTGCCGCCGTTCTGTCCGGTGGTTGAAGCCTGAGCCGCGGTTTTTTCAGCTGAAGCCATGGATTCCTCCAGTGCGTTTTCCATACTTTCATCCCGAACTCCCGCAATAACCGGCGGAACCGGGATTTCAGCGAGCTAGCATCGTAACAGTCGTGCCGCCAGGCGTCGACAGAGGATAGACAGCAACCCCGTGGCCTTGATGAACCCCGACTCGTCGGACGAGATGGTCGACCATCTGGTCGACTTTTTCGACCACATCGCCCCTGCCTACGACACCTGGGCCAACGGCCAGCACGCACGCATCGCGGGGCGGCTGGTCGACCTGGCCGCACCCGTCAAAGGGGAGCAGGTGCTGGACGTCGCCACCGGCACCGGACTGGTTGCCCACCTGGTCGCCGAGCGAACCGACCCGGGACTGGTGATCGGAATCGACCTGTCGCCCAACATGCTGGCCATCGCGCGCGCCCGAAAGGCGAAGAACGTCCAGTACATGGGCATGGCGGCGGAGCATCTGGTCTTCCGCCCAGCGACGTTTGACATGGTCACGATGGGCGAGGCGTTGGCGTACCTGTCGGACCCCACGGCGGCGCTGGAGGAGGCGCACCGAGTGCTTCGCCCGGAGGGCAGGCTCGCCCTCTCGTGCCAGCGGCGCAGCCTGAACACCCGTGCCCAGGACCTCTTCTTCCAGGGCCTCGGCCCGATGGCACGCCGGCACTACCTCAGCCTGCCTCGATTCAGCTCCGAGCGCTCGAGGTTCGGTGAGCCGGACATGCTCCGCGAGATGTTGACCGAGGCAGGGTTCGACGTGACGAAATCGACCGAGACGGTGACAGGCGGCCGCACCAACGATGCCAGGGAGTGGACCGAGCTGATGTCCGGCGCCGGACCGCTGCCTTACACCTTGATACGCGCCCTCGGACCTCGCTACCGCAACGAGTTGGAGGCCGAGGTCGAGGCCGCGATGGCAAGCCTTGGCGACCCGGACGACGCGTTCCGATATCACCACTCCTACCTGCTGGTGGTGGCGAAAAAGCGGTAAACCGCCGCGTGGCACAAGTCCTATTGGCGGAGGCACAGGCGGCGGCTTAACTGGCGACGCCCGATGGCTCGCCTCAAGCTCGTCCTCGCGACCGCGTGGGCCGGCGCATGCTTCCTCAGCGCTGCCGGCGCTGGGCTCGCCGCAACATCGCCGTCTCCGTCGCACCTCGGTGACTCGTGCCTGCTCGGTCGCTGGGTGGCGACCAAGGTGACGGCGCCGGGCAACTGGACCTGGAACGGCGAGGTTACCGCCGTCAGCGGAGCGGCCGGCCTGGCGCTCACATTCAGAGACGACGGGGTTCAGATCATCGACCTCACCGCGTCGAAGCCTCTGGTTGGGGACTACCACGGCCACCAGCTCCAGATCCAGCTGCGCGGCAATGTCGCGTATCACGCCCACGCCGACGGCCATTCGATCGTGCTCAGCGCGCCGGCAATCGACGTCCAGGTCGCCTTCATCTACGACGGCGTGCTGCAGCCGGGGGGAACGGTGGGCTATGCGACCGACGCCGTCAACACGTACACATGTACCGCCACCCGACTGCGCATAGAGTCGCAGCCCGGGCATCCGGGCTATGGCCCCGAAATAGACGAGCTGGAGCGCGCGGCCGGTGCGGCAGCCGGCGGGTCCGGCTCGTTGGTCTCCACGGTCGGAAGCACATTGCCATCGCCGGCAACGCTGCTCGCCGCGCCGGCGGCGTTGCTCGTCAATGCCCTGATCACGCTGGCCCTGGTGCTCCTCGTGACATTCCCATCCCACCTCTTCAACCGGACGTATGAGGAGAACCACGAGGTCATTCGCTATCTCTGGGAGCGACGCTTTGCCTGGCTCCGCAGGCTCCGATGGCGCGCGGTTGCCGGCGGGGCCCAGCCGGCGCGAGATGCTTTTAGCTTCGCGGTAGTCGCGATCGGCGGAGGAGTGCTGGCGTCGATGCTCGATCCACGTTTTGGGCTCAACCTGAGGACCGCCGCGCTGTTCGCAGGCGCCGTGTTTGCTCTCGCCGCCGGCTCGCTTGCCTCGGCGATCGCGGCCGGAGTCTACCGCGTCGCGCGTGGCAAGCCAGGACCGTGGCACCTGCACGCGCTTCCGAGCGGCCTGCTCGTGGCCGCGATGTGTGTCCTGCTTTCGCGCATCACGAACTTTCAACCCGGCTATCTCTACGGGTTGATCGGCGGAGTCGTTTTCGCCCGTGAGCTGAGCTCGCGCGAAGAAGGCCACGTGGTCGCGGTCACGTCTGTCGTGACGCTGGCCGTGGCGTTTGCTTCGTGGCTTGCATGGGTTCCAATTTCAAGCCTGTCGTTGGCGCATCCGGACAACTTCGGGTGGGCGCTTGCGTCGAATTTTCTGGCCGCGCTGTTCGTGAGCGGGATGGTTGGATTGCTGATCGGCCTGGTGCCGCTGCGCTTCCTACCCGGCGAAAAGCTGGCCGGCTGGCACCGGGGAGCATGGGGTGCGGTGTTTGGGCTCGCGGCGCTGTCTGTGGTCGAGGTGATGCTGCGTCCGCAGAGCGCGGGGGCTCACGTGGCTACCGTTCCGTTTTGGACCACCGCCGGGCTTTTCGTGGGCTTTGGAACTGCCTCGATTCT
>DATEGL010000102.1:0-3239 GCA_035280145.1 Candidatus Dormiibacterota bacterium
GGCTGCGGATAGCTGCCCACGACGGTCGCCGGCAGGAGCCCGGCCATCAGCGTGCAGGTTAGTCTGTGACGCGACATGGAGATCCAACCCGGCAGGCTGCGCGGGGACGTTTGCGAAAAAGACTGGATCTGGGAGCGCGAGATTGAAGCGGCGCCATGGGAGGAGACACGGCGCCTCTCAGTCGGAGCGTGGGAGCGGCAGTTCAGGCGGATCAAGGAATCTTCGCCCTTCTATGCGAGGAAGTTCCGGGATGCGGGCATCGGTAACTCGTTCGTCAGCCTCGCGGACCTGAGCCAGCTTCCCTTCACCACCAAGCAAGAGCTGAAGGAAGCCCTCGACGAAGATCCGCCGTTCGGCAGCAACGTCTGCGTGACTCTGGACCAGGTGAAGCGGGTGTACCAGACGAGCGGGACCAGTGGCGCGCCCAGCGTCCTCGCCCTCACGCGAGGAGACATGGAGACGTGGACGATCATGGGCACGCGGAGTTATTACGCGACCGGCATCCACGAGCACAGCTCGGTGCTGACCACATTCGGCGCAGGACCCTTTGTCGCCGGGCACACACACTTCGTCTTGCTGCGCATCGGCGCGCGTTCGGTCCCTGTGGCGCCCGGCGACACGGAGCGCGTCGTCTACGGGTTGCGCGCGGGCCTGGCCGACACGCTGCTGTCGACCGCCTCGTTCGCGCAGTACCTTGCCAACCGGCTGGAGAAGACCGACGAGCGCACTCCCGCCCAGCTGACCCATGTCGTCACTGGCGGTGAGCCCGGCGGTGGCATTCCTACGATTCGCGATCACATCCAGCGAGTGCTCGGCGTGACGGTGACCGAGGTGATGGGAATCGGTGACATCGCGCCTTCGCTCTTCGGCGAGTGTCCGCTGCAGCGCGGCATGCACTTCTGCGGCGGCGGCCACGTATGGGTTGAGCTGATCGACCCCGAGACGCGCGAGCCGATGGAGATCGAGACCGGCGCGGTGGGGGAGATGGTCTACACGACGCTCACGCGTGAGGCGATGCCGGTGGTGCGTTTCCTCGGCGGCGACATCGTGCGCATCGAGGGCACGAAGTGCGAGTGCGGACGGACCAGCTTCCGCCAGCGCGTGATCGGCCGGCGCGACGACATGTTCATCGTCCGCGGTGTGAACATCTATCCCTCCGCGATCCTGGCCGTGGTCGGCGACTTCCGGCCGCGTGTGACGGGGCGGGCGAGAGTGGTGCGCAAAGGTCCGGAAACGTCGATCGAGCCACCGATTCCGATCGAGGTCGAGGTCGCGGAGAGCCACGCTTCCGATCAGGCGCTCGCGGCGGAGATCGAGGAGGCGATCCACTCCAGGCTGATCTTCAGGAGCAAGGTCGCTCTGATCGCGGAGGCGGATTTTGGCGATGCGGGTTACAAGACGCGACTGACCGTGCAGAAGTGAGCCGCAAGCCCCGTTCCAGGCTAGGTCACAGCACGACCGACCAGATCTTTGTTCGCGGCCACGACCTAGCGGCAGAGATCATCGGCAAGGTCTCGCTGGGCGACGTCGCGTACCTCGAGCTCACCGGCCGGCTGCCCGACGCGCGCGAGTCGATCATGTTCAACGCCCTGGTCGTGACCCTCGTCGAGCACGGCCTCACACCCAGCACCCTTGCCGCCCGCCTGACGTACTTCGGCGCGCCGGAGGCGCTTCAGGGTGCCGTGGCGGCCGGCTTGCTGGGGATGGGCGACCGCTTCGGCGGATCCATCGAGCAGGCGGCGCGAACCCTCCAGGACGCGCCGCCGTCCGGCGACCTCCGCGCGGTTGCTCATCAAATCGTCGAGTCACACAGGGCGAGCAAGCAGGTGATCCCCGGGATCGGCCATCCGGTCCACAAGCCTGCTGACCCTCGGGCGACGCGGCTTTTCGAGCTTGCGGCCGAGAACCGCTTCAGAGGGCGCCACGTGCAGCTGATGGAGCTGATCGCGGAGGAAGCCGCGGCGGTTTACGGCCGCAACCTGCCCGTCAACGCCACGGGGGCCATCGCCGCCATAGCGACCGAGATGGGATTCGGCTGGCGGGTCACCCGCGGCCTCGCGGTGATGGCTCGCGCGATCGGCCTGGTGGCGCATCTCCAGGAGGAGATGGAGGACCCGATGGCGGCTGAGATCTGGTCCCGTGCCGAGGCAGACGCGGCGGCTGCCGAGGGCACTGACCGTGACTAATATGAGGGTGCACGGATCAATCCGGAGAGGGGCTTGCTTGTGACTGCGGCTATTCCTGGCATCCACCACGTGACGTGCATCACCGCCGACGTGCAGAGATGCACCGATTTCTACGTGGGTGTGCTCGGCCTGCGCTTCATCAAGAAGAGCATCAACCAGGACATGCCGGACACCTATCACATCTACTTCGGCGACTACCTCGGCACGCCCGGCACGGCGATGACCTTCTTCGGCTGGCCGACATGGCCAAAGCAGCGCCCCGGCACCGGCCAGATCACGACGGTCTCGTTCCAGGTCCCGTCCGGCTCTCTTGGGTTCTGGAGCAAGCGCCTGAAAGGCTTCGACGCCGATCACCGCATGGTGAATCGATTCGACGCTGACGCCCTCTTGCTGCACGATCCGGACGGGATTGAGCTCAACCTGGTGGCGAACTCGTCAGACGACCGCTGGAAGCCGTGGCCCGACGCCCCGGTGGATCCGGAACACGCAATTCGCGGCTTTCACTCTGTGACCATGACGCTGGCCGAGGTCGCCGCGACATTCACTTTGCTGACGTCGGTGATGGGATTCCGAGTCGCGGCCGAGGACGGCAACCGGACCCGGTTCGAAACCGGCGATGGCGGGCCGCATGCAACGCTGGACGTGATCGAGTCGCCCGAAGGACCCGAAGGGGACGAATCGACCGGCACCGTCCACCACGTCGCGTGGCGAACTCCGGACGCTGACTCGCAGAAGCGCTGGCGCGATGCCCTGACGACGGCGGGCCGCAACGTGACGCCGGTGATCGACCGCTACTACTTCAAGTCGATCTACTACCGCGAACCGGGCGGCGTACTGTTCGAGATCGCGACCGACGGTCCCGGCTTCACGGTCGACGAGGCGCCCGAAAAGCTCGGCACCACGCTGAGCCTCCCGCCCTGGTTCCAGGTCCGACGCGACCGCCTTGACGAGATTCTGCCGCCGATAGTTGTGCCGACCACCGCAACGACCGGCGCTCACTAGGACGTGGTCAGCTCATATGAGAGGGGGCGCTGAATGAGCACCGCAGTGATC
>DATEGL010000103.1:0-2049 GCA_035280145.1 Candidatus Dormiibacterota bacterium
ACCACGCCCGCCGACCCGAGCCCGCGCGCCGAGACCAGGATGGCCTACTCCCCCGACACCGACCAGGTCGTCATGTACGGCCCGACGGCGGAGACGTGGCTCTGGAATGGGACGAAGTGGTCCTTGTGGGAACCGGCTGGCACCGCATAGTATTCGGGCGTGGTGGACATCAAACAGGCCAAGCTGTTTGCGGGACTGCCCGACTCCGAGCTCCGGTCGATCCAGAAGCAGATAAAGACCGTTAACCACCCGGCCGGCCATGAGATCGTCGTTCGCGGCGAAGGCGGTGTGGGTTTCATGGTCATCACCGACGGCTCGGTCACGGTCAAGACTGTCCAGGGCAAGAGCAGGACGCTCGGCCCCGGCGACTCGTTTGGCGAGATGGCCCTGCTCGATCACGAGGGCCGCAGCGCGACAATCACCGCCGAAAGCGACGTCACCCTGGCGACCATCCCCGAGTGGAACTTCAAGCCTTTCCTGCAGGAGCACCCCGAGGTGACGTACCGGCTGCTGCAAACGCTCAGCCGCCGGGTGCGCCAGGCGGAGGGAGACCTCTAGCCCAGACCGCGTCGGGGCGACCGTATAGTCCGCTGGTGACTCCGAGCCGTCCAGTCGGCTATGGGATCGACTTCGGCACCAGCAACAGCTCGGTGTCGGTCGCTTACCCGGACCGCGTCGAAGTCCTGCCGCTCGGCCAATCGCGGTCGCAGACTCTGCCGTCGTTCGTCTATCTCCACCGCGCAGGTCGGCGCGCGGCCGGCGACGAGGCGGTGAAGAGCTTCCTTATCTCCGGCCATGAGAAGACAGACTGCTGGAAGTGCCCACTTGCGCCCTACGGCTGGGACACCGACTGTCGCCAGTACCGCAAGGGCGGCGGCTGCAACGATGCCCGCCTCTTGTCCGGCGTGAAGCACGAGCTGGCGAAGCTCGGGTTTGCCGGTACCAACTCATGGGCGACCGACTTCACGGTGGCATCGCTAGTGAGCGTGGTCCTTACCCGGCTCAAGCGCGAGGCCGACACGGCGACCGGCCACGACGTCGACTCGGTCGTCCTTGGGCACCCGGTCGTTTTCGCCGGCGTCAATCCAGAGAATCGAGCCGCGTCGGACGCCGAGGCATTCCGGCGGCTGGAGATAGCGGCGCGTGAAGCCGGATTCAAGGAGATCGCCTTCCTCCCCGAACCGACGGCCGCGGTCATCGACGCGCACACGGAGCGCGGCGTCGAGCTGGCGGTGGACTTCGGCGGCGGAACTTTCGACGTTGCAATTCTCGATTCACGCGACGGCACGCCCAGAGTGGCCTCGATTGCGGGCGTCGCGATCGGTGGCGAAATGCTGGACGGGGTTCTCTTCGAGACCATCGTCGGTCCAGAGCTGGGCCTTGACGTGCTGCCCAGCTGGCTCTTCAACGAGCTGCGCACTGCCAGCTCCGTAAGGTTGCTGATGGCCGATCCCGGGATCCCGAACATCCTCAGCCGCATCGGCGGCACGGCGGCGAACATCGTCGAGGGCATCCTGTACCGCGGGCTCGCGTACGACTTCTACCAGGCAATCGAGGCAACCAAGATCGCGCTCTCCACCGAAGACTCCGCATCACTCGATTTCGAGCCGCTGGGCCTTCACCTCCAGGTCCGGCGCCCCGCGTTCGAGGCAATGATCCGCCCCGAGCTCGACCTGGTGGCCGGCACGATCATCGAGGCTCTGAACAAAGCAGGAATGGTCAGCAACGACATCGACCGTGTTCTGCTCACTGGCGGCTCGGCCTACATCCCAGCCTTTCGCGGCGAACTAGCGGCGAGGTTCGACCAGGAACGCCTGGAGCAGCGCGACGCCTTCACCGCCGTGGTCCGCGGGCTGGGCGTGCGGGCCCAGCAGCTGTGGGCCCGCGCCGAGGTCAGCCGTTGACGATCTTGATGATCTCCGTCGCGGTGTTGAAGTCCTGGGCGAGTCGATTCTTGGTCAGCCCGAAGGCGATGCCGGTCGTGGCGTCGGCGTAGGCGAAGCTGCCCCCGACGCCGCCGACGCCGAAAGCCGTGTCGCTCTCAGATCC
>DATEGL010000104.1:0-8453 GCA_035280145.1 Candidatus Dormiibacterota bacterium
CCGGTCCGCTGGATCGCCGGTGGCTGCGAAAGGAGGCTGCTCGCCGTTGCTCGAAGGCAGGTAGGAAAGGAAGCGGCGCACCGTGTCGATGCACTCCCTGTCGTTCTCGACTTCGTTGTCGCCCACGCCCGACCCGTAGCAGTGCACCTGTGAGCCACCCATGTCGTGGTCGGTCACGTCCTCGCCGGTCGCAGCCTTCACCAGGCGCGCGCCGCCCAGCGCCATTGACGACGTGCCTTTGACCATCGGCACGAAGTCGGCAAGCCCGGGGATGTAGGCGGTGCCTGCGGCGCACGGCCCGAGCATCGCGGCCACTTGTGGGATGACCCCCGACATCACGACCTGGTCCGCGAACAACCATCCTGTCCCCGCGAACGTCGAGCCGGACGCCTCCTGGATGCGCGCGCCCGCGGAGTCGAGCAGCCACACGATGGGTTTCCGGTAGCGCAGAGCAAGCTCGCGCACGCGCGCAGCCTTGAACTGCTCACCAATGGCGCCCATCGAGCCGGCCATCACGGTGAAGTCGTACGCGATCACCCAAACCTGGCGGCCGTCGACGTCGCCGTGTCCGGTGACCACGCCGTCGGCCGGCGCGGTTTCCGAGCCGTCTCGGTTCTGAGCCAGCAAGCCGAGCTCGACGAAGGTGTCCGGGTCGAATAGGAGGTCGATGCGCTCGCGGACGGTCAGCTTGCCGCGCTCGTGCTGCTTGGCGATCTTCTCTTCGCCGCCCATCGCCAGGTTTTTCTTGCGCCGGGCGCGAAGCTCGCCTACTTTGCCCGCGTAGTCGTCTGTCACGCCCGAATTCTATTGACCGACCAGCAGGTCTTCCCGGTCCCGCCAGCGGTCGAGGAAGCGGTAGGTGTTGCGCTTCGACAGCCGCTCCCGCTCGGCCGGCTCGGTCGACTCCCACAGGCGGTGCTCGTGGCGGATCAGCGGCAAGCCGGCGACCACGATCGCGCGGCCGCCTCGATCGCGCAGCCGGAAGCTGAACTCGACGTCCGCCATCCGGTAGAAGCGGAACCTCGGATCGAAGCCGCCCGCCGCGAGAGCGTCGGCGCGCCGAAAGGCCATGCAGTAACCCTCGATCGCGTCCACTTCCGGGCCCGCGACTTCGGCAAACTCCTTGAGGCTGCCCTTCCCGCGGAGTCCAAACGCCCCTGCCACAACGACCGTGGGATCCGACAGGGCCTCGACCAGCGGCGAGATCGCGTCGCCGGTCATCTCGATGGAAGGATCGAACAGCACGACCACGTCGCCGGCAGCAGCGTCGATCCCGGCGTTGACCGCGGCGCCGAACCCGAGCGGTGGATCGAGGTTGATGACGCGCAGCCGCTCGGCGGCTCGACTCGTCAACCAGCCCGCGATCCGCTGGTCGGCCGAGTTGCCGATGAGCACCGCTTCGAAATCGATCTTCGTGTGCGCGAAGACGGACAGCAGCAACCTCTCGACGTCGGCGCGCCAGCCGTGGATCACGGTGAGCACAGCAACCGCCCGCGCGACCGGCCTTGGTCCGGAGACTGGCGGCGCGGCGATCGCCTGCAGGTCGCTGCCTTCGGGGCTGTCAACGACATCCCAGCCGCCCACGCGCAGCTGCTCGCGAATGCCGTCGGCGGCAACGAAGTCGCGCGCGCGCCTGCGCTCGACGCGCTCGGCCAGGAGCCTTTGGGCCTCGGTCTTATCCGTTCTTCTTCTTTTTGACCGCCGCAGTGAGCGCCGGCACGATCTTCAGGGCGTCACCCACGACGCCCAGGTCCGCCATCTTCATGATCGGCGCCTCGGCGTCCTTGTTGATGGCGATGATGACCTTCGAGGTCTTCATCCCGACCGTGTGCTGCATAGCGCCGGAGATGCCGACCGCGATGTAGACACCGGGCCGCACCGATTTGCCCGTCTGCCCCACCTGCATCGAATACGGCACCCATCCCGCGTCGACCACGGCGCGGCTCGCGCCCACGGCGCCGCCGAGAGCATCGGCAAGGTCTTCAAGCAGCGGGAAGTTCTGAGGCCCACCCATGCCACGGCCGCCGCTGATGACGATCCGGGCATCCTCGAGCTTGACCTTCTCCGACGCCTCGGTCACGCGTTCGGCGATGCGTGACCGCCTGGACCCATCGGCGATGGAGACGTCGACCTGCTTGACCTCAGCCGTGCCGCCGCTTTCCGAAGCCTCGAACGACTTGGGGCGGACCAGCACGATCGCAGGCTTGCCGTTCGCTTTCATCGAGGCGACCTTCGCGCCACCGAAGTACGGCACCTTGGCGACGAACCCGCCGTCCTTCGCGACAACGTCTCCGGCGTTGGAGATCAAACCCGTGCTAAGGCGCGCCGCCAATCTTCCGGCCACCTCGCGAGAGTCCGGGGTGAAGCCGAACAGAATCAGGTCTGGCTTCTCCTTCTCGTAAAGGGAGGCGACCGCGTCTGTGGCCGGCTCGGCGAGGTAGTCATCGAAGACGTTGTCTTCGTTCACGTGCACGACCTTCGCGCCATGCTTGCCCATCGTCTCAGCCGCGGCCTTCGCCCCGGTGCCCAGAGCCACCCCGTAGACGTCGCCCAGCTCGCGGGCTTTGGCCATCAGCTCGAGCGACGTCGAGGTCAGCTTGCCCTGGTTGAGCTCTCCGTAGACGAGGATCGCCGCCAACTACAGAACCTTGGCGCCCGAGAGCACCTGGACGATGCGATCGACCGCTGTGCCGTCGTCCTCGATCACCTCGCCGGCTTTGCGTGCTTCGGCGTCGACGACGCCCTCGATGACTTCCGCGGGCTCTCCCTTCTCGATTCCGAGGTCGGCGGCGGTGACCTGTTTGATCTCTTTCGACCGCGCGGCCATGATCCCCTTCAGCGACGCGTAGCGCGGTTCCGCGATCGCGGCGGTGACGGTCACAAGCGCCGGCGTCGAGGCTTCGAGTACCTCGTACCCGTCCGCCGTCTGACGGTGAACCTTCACCGACGATCCGTCGATCTCGACCTTCTTCGCGAACGTCAGCTGGGGAACACCGAGCAGCTCCGCAAGCATGGGCGGCACCATCCCGGTGCTGCCGTCGTACGACTCGGTCGCGCAGATAACGAGGTCCGGCGACTCTGGCTTGATCGCGGCCGCGAGCACTCGTGCCGTCAGCAGCGCGTCCGCGCCAGCGAGGGAAGCGTCCGTGACCAAGACGCCGCGATCGGCGCCCATCGAGAGTCCCTTGCGAATCGCGTCCTTGGCGCGTTCAGGCCCCATGGACACGAGGATGACCTCTCCCCCATGCGCCTCCTTCAGCTGCAGGCCTTCCTCAACTCCGCACTCATCGCCGGGATCGAGGACCACTTCCTTCTCGCGGGAGATTGTGTTGTCACCCTCGAGAGTGAGCGTCGCGTTCGGATCTGGTACTTGCTTGACGGTGACGACGATCTTCAAAGCGATTCGGACAATTATCGCTGCGCCGCAAGAGCGGCACGGAAGCGCTCGAGGTCAGACGGCGTGTTGAGGCTCTCGAACTGCGCGGGATCGAAGCCCTCGAGCCACGTCACGTCGAGGTACTCCGCGACGTCGTGAGCGGTGTAGTTGCCTGCGTCGAGCGCACCCACGATTGCGGGCAGCGCGGTCTTGCGGTACGCCCCGCATACCGGCTCGAACAGCCCTTCGTGCCGGGGGATGGCGGCGTCGCAGTTCCGCGCCGCCGCGACGGCCACCTCAGCCACCGACTTTGTGACGTACGGCATGTCGCACGCGATCGCAAACAGCACCTCGTTGTGCGCGGCCATCAAGCCGGCTTCGAGGCCGGCCAGGGGTCCCGCATGTCGTTTGCGATCGAAGACGACCCGGTAAGGAACCAGCTGCTCCATCTGCTCCGGTTCGGCAAACGAGATCACCACCTCGGAGAACACCGGGGCGAGGTGACTCACCACATAACGAAGCAGGACGGTATCCCCTACCTCGATCCATGCCTTCGCCCGGCCCATGCGGCGACTCTGCCCGCCGGCCAGCACCAGGAGCGTGGCTTCCACGAAAGACAGTTTCCCGCAGCCGCTAGGGTTTGCTACAGGCTTGCGGTGAGTCGAAACCTGGCTTTCTGGATCGTGGGCGCCACTCTCGTGCTGTTCCTTTTTGCGGCGGCCGCGCCTTCGCCGCTCTACGGGGTCTACGCCGCGAGATGGCATTTTTCGGCGATCACGCTGACTGAAGTGTTCGGCGTTTACGCGATCGCGCTTCTGGTCACCCTGCTGTTGACCGGCTCCCTGTCAGATGCAGTTGGCCGGCGACCAGTGATCCTCGCGTCGCTGGGCATTCAACTCGCGGGCATGGCGCTCTTCGTGCTTGCGTCCAGCGTCGAGTGGTTGTTTGCAGCGCGAATCGTGCAGGGCGTCGCTACCGGTCTCACGACGAGCGCCCTCGCGGCCTCGCTGGTTGACCTCAATCCCCCGCTCGCTCCGGTCGTCAACGCGGCCTCGCCGACGGTGGGTCTCGCGCTTGGCGGTCTGACGTCGGCCGCCCTCGCCCAATATGCGCCCGACCCCCTTCACCTGGTTTACGTGGTGCTTATCGCCGGCTTCTTCGCAGCCGCCGTCGCGACCGCGGTCATGCCCGAGCCGACCAGGCAGAGGGGCCCGATGCACTGGATTCCGAGGGTTGACGTTGAACCATCCATTCGTCCCGCCTTCACGGCAGGCCTTCCCATGCTCATAGCCGGCTGGGGTGTCGGTGGCTTCTACCTCTCGCTGGGACCGAGCGTGGTCCTGCAGCTTGCAGCATCGTCTAGCCGCCTTCTCGGCGGGATCGCCATCGCGCTCCTCGCCGGAGTGGGTGCGATCTCGACCATCGCGGCCTCTGCCTGGCAGCCACCGCGCTTGATGACGGTGGGAGGTGTCTCGCTCCCGGTCGGCCTTGCGATATCGGTGGCCGCGGTGTTGGTCGGCTCAAGCGTCCTGTTCTTCGTGGGGACCGCGGTGACCGGAGTCGGATTTGGGCTGGGATGGCTCGGCGTTCTGCGCAGTCTGGTCGCTCGTGCCTCGCCCAGCGAGCGTGGCGCCCTGCTGGCGACGATCTTCATCGTCGCCTATCTCTCCTTCGCGGTCCCGGCTGTGATCGCGGGCGTGCTGGTTACTCGTATCGGCCTCCACGACGCCGCGCTGTGGTACGGCACCGGAGTTGGCCTTCTGGCGCTCGCGGGGCTCGTTGGCGCGCTGACCGTAGGCCGTCCCGAGCGTGCCAGAGTAGGAACGACATGAGCACGCCTCAATCGGGGATCTTTGCTTTGGGCACGGCGTCGCACAGCTACGTGGAGTTCGACGTCCGTCCGGGCGTTGATGGCCGGCAGCTCGTGCCAGCGATCGCCAACCTGCGCGAGCCCAGGACGACGATGGGCGGCGTCAACCTCGTGGCGGGATTTCGCCCTGAGCTGTGGAGATCGCAAGTTCCTGAAGAAGCGCCTGCCGACCTTGAAGGATTCAACGCGGACGTAGTCGGCGCGGGCGACTTCCGCATGCCGGCGACACAACACGACGCGGTGCTCTGGATCTCCGGCAGCGGCTACGACGTCGTCTTCGACGAAGGGCGGCTGGCCATCGCCGCGTTGGATTCGATCGCCACCGTTGCTGAAGAGACGTCGAGCTGGCCATACCACCACGACCGCGACCTGACCGGATTCATCGACGGAACCAAGAATCCAACGCTCGTCGACGCTCCCGGTATCGCCCTCATCGCGGACCCGGCACCGGGCGCCGGTGGCTCGATCTTGCTGCTTCAGAAATGGGCTCACGACGTGGCGGACTGGGAGTCGCAGCCGGTGCAGCGGCAGGAAGAAGTCATCGGCCGTACCAAGCCCGACAGCGTCGAGCTCGATCCAAACCCGACAGACTCCCATGTCACGCGCACTGACCAGGAAAAGTTCGGCGAGATCTTCCGCCGCAACATGCCCTTCGGCACCGTGACGGATCACGGGACGATGTTCGTCGGCTTCAGCTCGGACCAGCGGCCGCTGGCGGCGATGCTGGAGAGCATGGCGGGCAAACGCGACGGGGTGCGCGACGCACTGACGCTTTTCACCCGGCCGCTCACAGGTGCTTACTACTTCGTACCGTCGCTCGAAGCGCTGCGCCCGTTCATCGATCAGACAGAAGCCTGACCGTGCAGGCGATCGACTTCCACGTCCACCTGCCCACGCCCGACTGGCTCGACGTGTCGATGCGGGGTTATGTCGAAGCGGCGGAGTACTACTTTCGATCGAAAGTCGCGCGCAAGACGCTTGACGAGCTCGCGACTGAGTACGACGTGGTTGACATGGTGGCCGTGCTGCTGGCGTGGGACGCGGAGACGGCGACCGGCAGGCCGCGGGTGCCGAACGAGCTGGTCGCAGACGCGTGCCGCGAGCATCCGAAGACCTTCGTGGGTTTCGGGAGCGTGGATCCGCTCAAAGGCGAGCGGGCCGTCGACGAGCTCGACCGCATCGTCGAGCTCGGGTTGAAGGGCGTCAAGCTCCACCCGTCGCTGCAGGCGTTCGCACCCAACGATGAGAGGTTCTGGCCGCTCTTCGAAAAGTGTGAGGACCTGGGACTCATTGCGCTCTTTCACACTGGTACGAGCGGCATCGGCGCCGGCCAGCCGGGCGGCCAGGGCATACGACTCGACTTCGCGCGCCCCATCTTGCTTGACGCGCCGGCGGCTGCGTTTCCCGACCTCAAGATCATCGCCGCGCACTTCGGCTACCCGTGGCATCTCGAGCTGCTGGCGATGGCGCTCCACAAGACGAACATCTACATCGACATCTCCGGCTGGGCACCCCGGTACATTCCGGCCGACGTCATGCGCGACATGAAGGGCCGTCTCCAGGACCAGTTCCTCTTCGGCAGCGACTACCCCTTCATCCAGCCGCAGCGCTGCCTCGACGAGCTGAAAGGCCTCGACATCCCCGCTACGGTGCTGGCGAAGGTGCTGGTCGGCAACGGCAAGCGGCTACTCGCGATTGCCTGACTGTGTAAATCTGGGCTTGACACCCACGCTTACTGGAAGCATCGTGCGGCAATGCCCGCGGAGCACGCCGCCGAGCTAAGACGGCGGTTTCTCCTTGCCGAGTCGGACGTACTGCTCGACGACGTCGAGACGCTGCGTCTCCACGACCGGACCGAGGCGCCGCAGCGCCTGCGCGAGGCGATAAGGGCGCTCCAGATAAGGCTCGGGCGAAGGAATCCACCGCTTCCGCCCCAGACGCTGGACGCGGCGCACGACCTCGTTTTTGCCGTACAGCAGCGGCTGATGGCGGCCAATCCAAACATGCCGCGACCTCACCGCCACGCCGGTCGGCCCGGCGGCCAGCCGGTCGTGACTTTGATCCGCGAGGACCGCAAGTGGAAAGTTCTCACCCTGCCACCTCCGACGGCGACCGAAGAGGAGGACGACGGATGGATCGAGCTGGTCGAGTCGACCGTCGAGCGCGCGTGGGACCGGTGGTGCTACGCGCAGCATCACGCACTGCGCGCCGCACGCCTGAATGTGAAGCCTTATGTGGCCATCGCCGTGGCGCACGCGGCGTGGGACAACTACTGGCAGCTGCTCCAGGAAGCCGAACAGATCAAGGCACGGATCACTTTCGGGCGCGGGCAGCTTGCTGAAGGAACGTTCGCAGCTCGTCTGCTTTGACAGGGGCGCCTGAGGCTCGGACCCTGGCGGCGAACAGCTGCAGGAACCTGCGCAGGCCGACGTCGTCCAGCATCGTCGCCGCCTCGATGATCTCGGCGGCAGCCTCACGCTGCTTCGGCTCCAGGACGCGGTTCAGGCTTTCGGCGAAGTCGTCCGGGAGCCCGCCCATGGCCATGTGAGGACAATAAACGTCGCAATGCAGCCCGTTGTGATCGGCGACGTGATCTGGGAGCCGAGCCAGGACGTGATCGAACACAGCCGGCTCAAGCGCTTTATGGACAGGCATGGAATCGAGACGTTCGACGAGCTGCTAAAGCGCGCGGATTCAGACATCGAGTGGTTCTGGGACGCGGCGATCAGGGACATCGACATCGCCTTCTACCGCGAGTACGAGACGGTCGTCGACCTGTCGCAGGGCAAGCCGTGGGCGAAATGGTGGGTCGGTGCGCGGATGAACATCGTGCACAGCTGCCTGGACCGGCACCGCGACGACGAGCTGCGCCACAAGAAGGCGATCATCTGGGAAGGCGAGCCTGGCGAGGTGCGCACGCTGACGTACGGCGACCTCGACGCGCAGGTGTCGCGACTCGCCGGCGCACTGCGCAGGCTGGGTGTCCGTGTAGGAGACCGCGTCGGAATCTTCATGCCGATGTGTCCCGAGGTCGCGATCTCGGTTCTCGCCGTAGCCAAGATCGGGGCGGTCATCATCCCGCTGTTTTCCGGATACGGCCCCGAAGCCATCGCCACCCGGTTGCGCGATGGCGAGGCGAAGGTGCTCATCTGCGCGGACGGCTTCTATCGCCGGGGCCAGGTGGTCCCAATGAAAGAGACGGCCGAC
>DATEGL010000105.1:0-5646 GCA_035280145.1 Candidatus Dormiibacterota bacterium
TTCGCGCCCGTCAAGCAGCTTCTCGACGGCACGCAGACCGCGATCTTCTACCTCGCAACGCCGCCCGACACCTTCTCCGACATCCTCGGCGCGGTCGGCAACTCGGGCATGGCCACCAAGGGCGATCCGTCGCGGCGCATCGTCGTCGAGAAGCCGCTCGGCCATGACCTCGCGTCGGCGCGGAAGTTGAACTCACAGCTGGCTGCCTCATTCGACGAGGAGCAGATCTATCGCATCGACCACTACCTGGCCAAGGACACCGTGCAGAACGTGCTCGCGCTGCGGTTTTCGAACTCTCTCTTCGAGCCGGTCTGGAACCGCAACCTCGTCGACTCCATCTTGATCACGGTTGCGGAAGCCGAGGGAATCGGCAAGCGCGCCGGCTACTACGACCGGACCGGAGCGATGCGCGACGTCATCCAGAACCACGCGCTGCAGCTGCTGGCGCTCGTGACGATGGAGCCGCCCACGACTTTCGACCCGGAATACGTGCGCCGGGCGCGTCGCGCGGCGCTGCGGGCGATGCTGCCGATCGAACCCGCTATGGCCGTGCGCGGGCAGTACGAGGGTTACACCGACGAGCCGGGAGTGGCACATGACTCGCGGCGCGAGACCTACGTCGCCGCGAGGGTCGAGATCGACAACTGGCGATGGGATGGCGTGCCAATCTTCGTGCGCACCGGGAAAGCCCTTAAGCGCCGGGTCACGGAGGTGGTGATCCGTCTCCGCGACGCGCCGATGCTGCGCATCGGGGGGCGGCGGCAGCGCGGCATCCCGACTTTGATCGTGATTCGAATTCAACCTGACGAAGGAATCGCCCTGCGCATCGGCGCGAAACGGCCAGGCACCGGCTTCGAGATGCTGCCCGCTGGCATGAGGCTCGACTATGCGCGCCTGACTCGGACGCCACTGCCCGACGCGTACGAAAACGTCCTGTCGGAGGTCCTGTCGGGCGCAAACTCCTCGTTCCCCAGCCCTGAGGAGATCGAGCTGTCGTGGGAGATCGTCGACCCGCTGATCCGGACGTGGGAAGCGGTCGGGCACCCCGAGATGTATCCCGTCGGTTCGTGGGGTCCGCAGGCAGCCGACGATCTGGTGGCCGGAGCGGGTGGTGGTCGCTGGCTGGTCAGCGGAGACGAGCCCGGGACGTCCTGATCAACCGGCGGGCAACGCCTGCCGGCTTCGCTCGAGGAACCTGCGTTCGGCCGCGTTTTCGGTGCGAGCGATCGCCGTCTCGTAGGCCGCCGAAGCCTCGTCGTTCCGTCCAAGCCGCCGCAGCAGGTCGGCGCGGATGGCGTGGAAAAGGTAGAGGTCGTGAAGGCCAAGGCCGTCGACGAGAGTCAACGCCGCGTCGGGTCCCTCGACCTCGGCTACCGCCACCGCGCGGTTCAGCACCACCACCGGGCTCGGCGCGATCGCCATCAGCTGGTTGTACAGCTGCAGAATCTGCCACCAGTCGGTGTCTTTGGCAGCCGCGGCGTCCGCGTGGACGGCATTGATCGCGGCCTGAATCTGGTAGGGCCCGGGCTGGTTGAGTGCGAGACATCTCCTGACGATTGCCTGGCCCTCCTCGATCTGGGCACGGACCCACAGCGAACGATCCTGGTCGGCGAGGCGTACGAGGTCGCCCGACGCGTCAGCACGTGCCGGCCGGCGCGACTCGACCAGCAGCATGAGGGCCAGCAATCCCAGCACCTCCGGCTTGTCGGGCATGAGCTCGGCGAGCACCCGACCCAGGCGCAGCGCTTCGGAGGACAGCTCGTCCCGAAGCAGACGCTCTCCTGAGCTGGCGGTGTAGCCCTCGTTGAAAATCAGGTAGAGGACGGCAAGCACTGCGCGCAATCGAGCAGGTAGGTCGGCCTCGTTGGGGAGTCGGTACGGGATCCCCGCATCGCGAATCTTGCCTTTGGCTCGCACTAGCCGCTGGGCCATCGTTGTCTCGGAAACCAGGAACGCGTGTGCGATCTCCGCCGTCGTGAGCCCGCCGATCAGGCGGAGGGTCAGCGCCACCTGCACGTGGAGCGCCAGCGCCGGGTGGCAGCAGGTGAAGATCAGGCGAAGGCGGTCGTCGCGCACGGCGCCCTCATCAGTTGGCTCATCGCTGGCATGGAGCAACGCGGCCTGAGCGTGGCGATCCTCACGCGTCGCCTCGCGGCGAAAGCGGTCGATCGCGCGGTTGCGGGCGGTGGTGATGATCCAGGCCGCCGGGCTTGGAGGCAGCCCGCTTGACGGCCACTTCCGCATGGCGGCGACGAACGCGTCCTGCACCGCCTCCTCCGCCAGGTCGATGTCGCCACACACTCGGACCAGCACCGCCACCGCGCGACCGTACTGCTCGCGAAAGACACGCTCTATCTCCGGTGCTCCGATGCGCGATGACCCCTGTGTCAGCCTCGGTCCTCGCCCTGGAACGGCCTCACCTCGATCGGCAGGGTGGTCGCGGATGCCAGCCTCCGACCCCACTCGAGCGCCGCGTCGAGGTCGGGCGCAGTGATGACCAGGAAGCCGCCGACGTGCTCCTTGCCCTCGGCAAACGGGCCGTCGGTGATCAACACCTCGCCTGCGCGCGGCGTCAGCACCGTCGCCGTGCCTGGAGGATGCAGCCCACCGTTGAACACCCAGACTCCCGCGGCCTTCACATCCTTGACGAGGGCGTCGACGTCCTTCATCACCGGGTCCAGGACCTCGCGCGGTGGAGGTGGTCCGTCCGGTTGATAGATGCTCAGCAGGTACCGCTTCACGCGCCCACCGTCGCATGCGACTCGAGCGGACGGTACGTCGCGATCACGACGCCCGTGGTCGTCGTCCGCGAGTCCACCAGCTGCAGCGAAACGCACCGCCGGCTCTCCTCGAACAGGCGACGGCCCGAGCCAAGAATTAGCGGGTGGATCTGCAGCACGTATTCGTCGATCAAAGCGTCTCGCATGAGTGATCTCACGAGCTCTCCACTCCCGAGTATCACGATATCTTTCCTGGACTTTGCCTTCAGCTGAGCCACGGCGCCCGCGGTGTCGCCCTCAAGCAGCGTCGAGTTCGCCCAGGGCAGCGGCTCGCGAAGGGTGGTCGAAGCCACGTACTTCTGCGTGTTGTTGAGCACTGGCGTGAAGGGATTGTCGGTTCTCTTGGGCCAGACCGAGTAGAAGTCCTCGTACGTTCGCCGCCCAAACAACAGCGTTCCCGTCTGATCCATGCTTTCGGCCGCTGCGCGCATGGCGACCGGGTCCGCGTACGGCGCCCCCCAGCCTCCGTGAGAGAAACCGCCACGAGTGTCCTCGTCTTGCCTTCCCGGCGCCTGCATGACCCCATCGAGGGTCACGTTCATGAAAACGACCAACCTGCCCATTCCGAGACCTCCTTGGTATCGAGGGCTCTCGCCCTCTCGGCCTCTATACGAAACAGGGCAGGTCAGATCGACATCAGCACCGGTGCTGTGGGTTCCGCGGCTCTACGTGCAGGGCCCCGCCGGATTGATCAGCGTGCCCTGCATGTACGCCGGCATGCCTGGCTTTCCGCTCGGGATTACCCCCGGTTTGGCCGGGAATCCGGGTGGAGGGCTCGGGCTTGGGAACACCCCGGCCGGAACCGACACTGCCTTACGCAAACCGGCGCTCGACGTGTACACCCAGACGTCGTTCCAGCCTCCGAACCAGATCCCATGCGAGTCGGCCAGGACCATACCGCCGAAGTGGAAGTCCGCGTTGCCTGAGGTGATGGCGGCGGTCTGATTGGGGCCGGTGAGCAGCATCAGCCTGGGCGGCGGTGGCTCGTAGACGTTTGAGCTTTCGACCGGCGGGGTCTTTGGCGAGAACAGGGACAGGATCGGCTGCCCCTGGGCGTCGAGGGCGACGATCGAAACGATGTCATTCCCGCTCGCCGTGTACCACGTGCTCACGCTGCCGTCGCGCAGGTCCATCCGCAGGATGTGGTCGGGACCAAAGGGGCCCTTGATCGGTGACGCGTCGGGGGCCGGAAGGACCTGCGGGGTCCGCATGCCCAGGCCCCACGCCGCCCCGCCGCCGACGAAGTTGTATATGTCCGGCCCGCCGTATGCGAACTGGTCCTTGCTGGTCGCCGGCTGAGGCGCCGGATTGGGCCCGACGCGACGCGGAGTGCCGGCGTGGTTGGGGTCAGCAACGTACAGGGTCGGAAAAGCCTGACCGAGGGAAGCCGGGTCTGGCGTCAGCACGGCCGTGAAGTAGATCCCCGACGGAAGCCACGTGACCGAACCGCCAAGCAGCGAACCCGTTCCCTCCCACAGCAAATGGTCTCTGCCCGACACGACCTCATGAGTGTGGAGGCTCAGGCTGGTGGCGACGCCCGGGACACCGGTGGTCTGCGCCACGTAGGCGTAAGAGCGGCCGTCTGGAGACAACGCCGACGGGAAAACCGGGACCCACCTGGAGGCCCCAGCGTCGTATGTGAACGAGAATCCACCCTTGTATGGATTGATGCCGACGCTGTGGTCGATGGCCACGGTCCCGTCAGGGAAGCCGATGAACCCGGCCGCCGCGCCGGCGACCACCGGCAGCCTGCACTTGAGGCCGATCCCGTTGACCGTGGCCTTGCCTACATTTTCCGGGCCTGAGCTGCGGGAGCTCAAGCGGTAGAAGACCAGCCCGGCGACGATGCCAAGCGTGACCAGCACCGCGAGCGTCGCTGCGAGGACGCGCCATGGGCCACCGGATTGAACGGATTCTGTCGACGGCGATTCCGGCATGGTCCTCAAACCTCCTCGACTCTTGGCCGCTTTCCACAGATCAAACGCCGGCTTGTGGTTTCGAGTATCGGTCTCCGGCGCACTTTCATCTCAGGCGTGGGTCGAGCACGTCCCGCAAGCCGTCTCCGACCAGGTTGAACGCAAGCACAGCCGCAAAGATGGCCAGTCCGGGAAAGGTCGCCAGGTTGGGGTCGGAAAAGATGTAGTTGCGCGCCTCGCCCAGGAGCTCACCCCATTCGGGAGTCGGAGGCTGCACGCCGAGCCCGAAGAACCCGAGGCTAGCAGCGAGGAGGATGGCGAACCCCATCTGCAGGGTCGCCTGCACGATCACCGGCGCGAAGGCGTTCGGGATCACGTGGCGGAAGAGGATCCGCACCGGCGAGACTCCACCGCCCGCGCCGCCTCCACGAATGGGACCTCGCGCAGGCGAAGCGCATCGGCTCAGCTCAGGCGTGTGCCAGGAACAGCCTTGTCGCGTTGCCCGAGAACACATTGGCCCGCTCGGTGTCGGACAGCTTGCACGCTTCGATGTCGGCGATCGTCAGGTCGATTGAGTCCGGAGGACCGAGCGGCGTGTCGGTTCCGAAGAGCACGTGATCAGGGCCGAAGAAATCAAGCACGGATTCGACCGCGTGCCTGGCGCCGAACAATGCCGTGTCGGCAAAGAAGCGGCGGAAGTAATGGGTCGGCGGTCTCGGAAGCCGGTCTTTGACCTGGCGGAAGCCCGGGCCCATGTCGAGGCGCGCAGAGAAATGGGGCACCATGCCCGCCCCATGGTGGGCGACGAGCTTCAGGTTTGGATGGCGCTCCATCGTGCCTGAGTACACCAGGCGCGACAGCGCGGCCGCGGTTTCATAGGGCCAGCCCAGCGACCACCAGAGCCCATAGTTCGAAAGGGTTTCAGTCGGGTAATCGCGCCAGGCGGCGTT
>DATEGL010000106.1:0-4856 GCA_035280145.1 Candidatus Dormiibacterota bacterium
CGGGTTTCTACGGCATGAACTTCGCGTACCTGACCCAGGTGCTGGAGACGCCGTACTGGGTGTTCGCGGCAGGCGTTGGCACGATGGTGATCGCGACCTTGATCCAGCTGTGGCTTTTCCGGCGGCGGGGCTGGATCTGACTTGAGCGACTGCTGCACGCCGAAGGGCTACCGGTGGGTGTTCAGCGAGCGAATGGCGGTGCAGGATGCGAAGCGCTACCGCCGCAAGGGTCTCGATACCACCTCCAGCCGGATTGTCAACTTCATCAAGGGCCAGGGCGTTGAGGGCCGGACGGTGCTCGAGGTCGGCGGCGGCATCGGCGCGATCCAGATCGAGCTGCTGAAAGCCGGCGCCGCCCGCGCGGTCAGCGTCGAGCTGACCCCGACATACGAGAAGGCGGCCAGTCAGCTGCTCGCCGATGCCGGGCTGGCGGACCGGGTCGAGCGGAAGATCATGGACTTCGCGGAGTCCGGCGCAGAGGTCGAAGTGGCCGACATCGTGATCATGAACCGGGTCATCTGCTGCTACCCGAACATGCCGCGCCTCGCGGGCGCAGCAGCCGACCACGCGCGGGAGCTCCTGGTCATGAGCTATCCCAAGCGCGCGTGGTGGACTCGCCTTGGCCTGAGCATCGCCAACCTGATCCTGCTGGTGACGCGCCGAGAATTCCACATCTTCGTGCACGAGCCGCAAGAGATCGTTGCCAGGTCGGCGCAGCACGGCCTCCAGCCTGTTCTCGACCAGCCGGGGCTTCTCTGGACGGTGAGCGCTCTGCGCCGGCCGGCCTAACGAAGCCTCGGCAGAACCTCTCGGCGCCAGAAGTCCTCGTCGTTGGGCACCGCCGGGGGCGACGCGAGATCCCGCGCCTCGGACTTGAAGCCGGCGCCAGTGTCGAACAAAACGACACGTTCGTCCGCCTTGACCAGACCGGCTTCGCGCAGCGATTTCAAACCTGCGGCGGCCGCGGCCGTCTCGAGACTGACGTAGCCAAGACCCAGTGAACCCAGCTTCTCCTGAACTTCCTGCATTGCCTGCTCAGAGACCGAGATCGCCGATCCGTGCGAGCTGCGTAGGCAGTCGAGGATCAGGAAGTCGCCGACTGCGCCTGGCACCCGCAGACCCGCGGCCGCCGTCCTCGCGTCCTGCCAGGGCGCGGCGAAGCGATCCCCATCGTTGAACGCGCGCACGATCGGCGCGCAGCCTTCGGCCTGAACCGAGAACATGCGCGGCCGCTCCGGCCCGATCAATTGCAGGGCCTGCAGCTCGTCGAACGCCTTCCACATCCCCACCAGGCCGGTGCCGCCGCCTGTCGGATAGACGATCACGTCGGGGAGGCGCCACTCGAGCTGCTCAGCGATCTCAAAACCCATGGTCTTCTTGCCCTCGACGCGGAAGGGCTCCTTGAGCGTGCTGAGGTCAAATGCGCCTGCCTCGTCGGCGATCAGCCGCGCCAGGCGTCCGCAGTCCGAGATCAGCCCGTCGAGAAGGACCAGTTCCGCACCGGTCGTGATCACTTCGACCTGGTTCGCCACCGGTGCGTCCGCCGGCATGATCACAGTCGCGGGCACGCCGGCCGCGGCCGCGTAGGCGGCCAGGGCGCCGCCCGCATTGCCGGCCGACGGTGCGACGAGGCGCCTGGCGCCCAGCTCGGTGGCCCGGCTCACGGCAACGGCCATCCCTCGAGCCTTGAACGACCCGGTCGGGTTCAAGCCCTCGCGCTTGACATAGAGGTGCTCGAGGCCAAGCCACGACCCGACCCGCCTCGCCTCGAGCAGGGGTGTGCTCCCCTCGCCGAGGTGGAGCACCCACTCCCAGCTGCGCACGGGCAAAAGCTCGTGCCACCGCCAGAGTCCACCCGAACGCCGCGAGGCGAGCGCGTCGCGGGTCAGCGTGCGGGCGGCGCGCTGGAGGTCGTAGCGCGCGAGCAGCGGCCGCTGATCCACGGGGTCGAGGCCGCGAAGCTCTTCGCCGTAGTAACGCCGTCCGGAGAGGGCGCCCTCGAGGTGATCCAGAGTCGAGCCGGTCTCGAGCGCCGTCACACGATGTAAGGTCGGAGGGCGTTCCGCGCGATCAGAAATCCACGCTTGACGAGCTCGATGCTGCCTTCGAACTTACGATCCTCGTGCTCGATCGAGACCACCCAGTCGTAACCGATCGCGTAAAGCGTGCTGATGAAGCGATCCCACCGCACCTCGCCCAGGCCCGGCAGGCGCGGCACCTGCCAGCCCATCCCGATCGACATCACCCCCTCCCGGTACAGGCCATCGCGATCGATCTCCATGTCCTTGGCGTGGATGTGGAAGATGCGCGGCGCAAATTCACGGAGGGCGCGGTTGTAGTCGATCATCTGCCACACCAGGTGCGACGGGTCCAGGTTCAGGCCGAAGTTGTCGTCGGGAATGATCTCGAACATCTGCCGCCAGATCGCGGGCGAGTACGCGAGGTTGCGTCCGCCGGGCCACTCGTTGGCGGAGAAGATCATCGGGCAGTTCTCGATCGCGATCTTGACCTTGTGCCGGCCCGCGAAATCCACGAGTGACGGCCACACTTCTCTGAAGTCCTCGAAGCTTCCGGCGACGGAGCGGTGCTGGTCGCGACCCACGAAGGTGCCGACGATGCCGACCTCGAGCCGCTCGGCTGCCTCGATGACCTTGCGCAGGTGGTCGTTGGCCGCCTGCCGGGTGTCGGGGTCGGGGTCGAGGTTGTTCGGGTAGTAGGCGAGCGAGGAGATCTCGAGGTTGTAGCGCTTCATCAGGCCGCGCACCAGCCTCGGGTCGAAGTTGTGCACGTCGATGTGCGAGACGCCGGCGTAGCGGCGGTGCTCGCTCCCGGCCGAGGGCCAGACGGCGATCTCGAGCGCCTCGAAGCCGTTTTCGTGCGCCCACTGTGCGACCTCTTCGAGCGAAAGGTCAGGAAACGCAGCGGTCAGCAGACCCAACCTCATGTTGCGCTCCTCACTTTGGCCGTTCGTTCCACGTCGATCCAGCGGCCTTCGAGCGAGCTTCGCAACACCGCCTCGCAGACCAACATCTCGTCGTGGCCGTCGGCGAAGGTCGGATAGTCCTTGCCCGGGTGACTGGACGCGACCGCACGATAAACCGCCGCGTACATCGCCTTGAACGTGTCGGCGAAACCCTCGGCGTGTCCGCCCGGCAGGCTCGCCGCGCGCCGTCCTTGGTGGTTGAGGATCGCAGGATCCCGGAGCAGGCTCTCGTTGGGCCGGCCGCGGTGGCCGATCCACAGGTCGTCGGGCCGCTCCGAGTTCCAGCTCGCCGCCGACTTCGAACCGTCGATCTCGAAGATCAGCGAGTTCTTGCGTCCCGGGCTCACCTGCGACACCGTGAGCGCGCCGCGCGCCCCGCCTTCGTAACGCAGCAGGACGGTTGCCGCGTCCTCGGTGCGGATCTCGCGCGCGACCGTCTTCGCGCTGCGCTCGGTCGCAAAGGTCTCGACCGGCCCGGTGGGCTGCTGCCTGATCCTGATGAAGGTGGAGAGGTCGGCCATCACGGACGTGATCCTCTTCCCCGTGAGAAACGTCGTGAGGTCCATCCAGTGCGAGCCGATGTCAGAGACCGCTCGCATTTCGCCACCCAGCTCGGGTTCGAGTCGCCAGTTCCAGTCGGTGTCCAGGAGCAGCCAGTCCTGGAGGTAGTGGCCCGACACCAGACGCACTTCGCCAAGCTCGCCGGCCCTGATCATTCCGTGCACGTGTTGGTTGGTCGGGTAGAAGCGAATGTTGAAGTTGACGGCGTGAACGCGTCCACTTCTCTCAGCGAGCTCCAGCAGCTCGCCGGATTCTGCGGACGTCATCGCGAGCGGCTTCTCGCACACGACGTGCTTCCCGGCGTGCAGCACCGCCGTCGCGTGCTCGAAATGCAGATGGTTGGGCGACGTGATGTGCACGACGTCGACGCGCGGATCCTGGAGCATCGCCTGGAAGCTCTCGTAGGCGGGAGGCAGCCCCAGCTCAGCTGATCGGGCGGCGGCGCGATCTGGAGTCGAGCCGACCACGCCGTGGACCTGTACCCCCAGGCGCCGCAGCGCTTCGACATGAACGACGCCGATGAATCCGGTGCCGACGACAGCGGCGCCGATCTCGGTGATGGGCTTCACGACCTGACTTATTCTTGCCGAAACCAATGACGCCGATTCGCCTGCTCCAGATCGGAATGGGCGGCTGGGGACGTGACTGGGCGTGGCGGGTGATTCCAGACGTGACAGAGGTCGAGGTCGCCGGTTACGCCGACTCCAGCCCCGCCTCTCTCAACCAGCTCGTCGAGGAGCTGCCGGAGTCGAAGGACATTCGATTCAAGTCCTTTGAGGAAGCTCTCGTCGCGACCAGGCCTGAAGCGGTGCTCATCACCGCCACTCTGCCGGGTCACGAGGCGCTCATCAGAGCCGCCGTCGACGCCGGTCTTCACGTTCTCGTCGAGAAGCCGTTCGCGGCGAGTGTTTCGGCAGCCGAGCAACTGGTCCAGGCGGCTGAGGCGAAAGGCCTGACGCTGATGGTCAGCCAGAACTACCGCTTCTTTCCAGCCCCGCGCGTGGTGGCTCGGATCGTCGAGGAGGCCTCGCTCGGCGATCTGTACGACGTCGGCATCGACTTCCGGCGCTACTCCGCCGCCAGCCCGAACGGCCGCGCCCGACATCACGACGATGAGCAGCCGCTGCTGGTCGATATGTCGATCCACCACTTCGACCTGCTGCGGTTCCTGCTGCGGCGCGAGCCCGATCGCATCTTCTGCGAGGCGTGGAATCCCGACTGGACTGCCTTCGCAGGTCCGTCGGTGGCGGCCGCGACCATCAGCATCGGCGACGTCGTCGTGAGCTATCGCGGCAGCTGGGTCAGCGCCGGT
>DATEGL010000107.1:0-6876 GCA_035280145.1 Candidatus Dormiibacterota bacterium
CCGGCTCGAGACGACGATCAACCTGCCTTTCATCACCGCGGACCAGACCGGCCCGAAGCACCTCGAGATGACGCTCACTCGGGCGAAGTTCGAGTCGCTCACCGCCGACCTGACCGAGCGCACCCGCCAGCCGTTCCTGTCGGCTCTCAAGGACGCCAACCTGATCCCGCAGCAGATCGACGAGGTCGTGCTGGTCGGTGGCGCCACCCGCATGCCGATCATCCAGCAGCTGGTCAAAGAGCTGCTCGGCGGCAAGGAGCCTCACAAGGGCGTCAACCCCGACGAGGTGGTTGCAGTCGGCGCGGCGATCCAGGCCGGCGTGCTCAAGGGCGAGGTCAAGGACATCCTGCTCCTGGACGTGACGCCGCTTTCGCTGGGCGTCGAGACCCTGGGTGGGGTCATGACTCGGCTCATCGACCGCAACACGACCATCCCGACCTCGCGCTCGCAGGTCTTCTCGACCGCGGCGGACAGTCAGACGTCTGTCGAGGTTCACGTCCTCCAGGGCGAGCGCGACATGGCGCGCGACAACCGCACGCTGGGACGCTTTCACCTGGACGGCATTCCGCCGGCGCCACGGGGCACGCCTCAGATCGAGGTGACTTTCGACCTCGACGCCAACGGCATCCTCAACGTCAAGGCGCAGGACAAAGGCACCGGCCGGGAGCAGTCGGTAACCATCACGGCGTCCTCGACCTTGAACAAAGACGAGGTCGACCGGCTGGTCAAGGAGGCCGAGGCTCACGCCTCAGAGGACCGCGCCAAGCGCGAAGAGGTCGAGCTACGCAACCAGGCGGACCACATGATCCACCAGGCCGAGAAGGTCATCAAGGACAACGAGTCACGCATCCCCGACGACGTCAAGAGCGAGGTCAACACCAAGCTCGAGGCGCTGAAGTCGGCAGCCAAGGGCTCCGACACCAAGGACCTGCAGCGGAAGATGGACGACTTCAACGAGTCGCTGCAGAAGATCGGCCAGCACATCTACCAGCAGCAGGGCGCAGCGGCGCCTGCAGGTGAGTCTTCGGATGGCACCGAGTCGGGCGACAAGAAGAAAGAGGACGAAGTCGTCGATGCGGACTACCGCGAGGTCAACTAACTAGTTCTTCGCTGAGGGCTCGGACTGCGGTCCGAGCCCTTATTTTTTGCCTGCCTTGGTCGAGTTCTTCCGCGAGCGTTCGCGAGTCTGGGCTGTCGGTGGGCTCTGGGCGGGCGTGCTGCTCGCGGCATTCAACGTGTACGCCGCCATCACCACGTACATCCCCCAGTACCTGGTCCGCAACGACTTCCGCCTGATGTACGGCGCCGCCCTCAACGCCTGGCAGCACGGCTACGGCCGGCTGTACGACCTTGCCGGCCAGAAGGCGGCGGTCGAGAGCCTCAGCGCGTATTGGTCGCCTTACCTGAACCCGCCGCCGCTGGCGTGGCTGGTGACCCCGTTCCTCGCGCTGCCATTCGCACTTGCCACTGTGCTGTGGACCGTGCTGGTGGTCGCCGCGGCTGTGTTCGCCTGGTGGGCGGCCGCCCCTGGCAGCGGGTTCACCCGCCTCGCCCACCTGGCGCTGTTCCTCGGTCTGTTCCCGACCGCTTTCGGGTTGCTGGTCGGCCAGCCGGTCGCGTTGGTGGCGGCAGCCGTAGCGGGATCCTGGTGGCTCGCGGAGCGGGAGCGGCCAGTCCTGGCCGGCCTGGTCCTCAGCCTCACCGCGCTAAAGCCCCAGCTGGCGTTGCTGGTGCCACTGTGCCTCCTGGTAGCGGGGCGGTGGCGGGTGGTTGGCGGGTGGTGGGCGGGCAGCCTTGTGATAGCCGCGGTGGCGGTTCTATTTCTGGGCGGGGATGGCATTCAACGATATCGAGACGCGCTTTCAATGGCGTCGCAGTGGGAGCCGACGCGGCGGTACGCAATCGCGGGTCCACTCGGGCTCGGGCCGCAGGTGTTCCTGGTTGAGGTCATTGTCGTGCTGCTGGCTGCCGCCGCCGCGTGGCGCCACCGGAAAGAAGACGTCGGCTGGCTCTACGCGACGGGAATCGTGGCCTCGCTGCTGTTCACGCCATACGTCGGCTTCCAGGACTTCGCGATGCTCGTCGTCGCCGGTTGGCTGGTGATCCGCGCGGGAGCCACTCAGGTCCAGGTTGCGCTGATGGTCGTGGGCTACGCGCTGCTCGAGCTGGCCCTGCTCGTGCTGGCGGTGCCAATACTGCTGGCCGAGGCCGCGTTTCTGGTTGCGTTGGCCTGGCCGGGGCCTGCTCCGCAGGTCGCAGGGCTGACTCGACCCCCGCGAACAGCTCGCCCATAGAATCCAGCCGTGTTCTCGCCGGACGAGCGCGAACGGATTCGGACAGCCTTGCTGGACGCGGCACGCTCAGATCCCCGGATCACGGGGGCGGCGGTAACCGGATCGGCCGCTGGCGGAACCATGGACGCCTGGTCCGACATCGATTTCGCTTTCGGTGTCTCGAGTGGCGCGCCTATCGATGGTGTGATCGCCGATTGGACGGATCTGATGTACAGGGAACACGCCGCGATTCACCACTTCGACCTCAAGGCCGGCAGCTGGACTTTCGGGTGTTTCTGCTACGCAGCACGCTCCAGGTCGACCTCGCTTTTGCGCACGAAGGCGAGTTCGGCGCCACGGCGCCGACCTTCCACCTGGTCATCGGGATTGCCATCGAGCTACCAAAACCAAAAAGAGCCACGGCGGAAAGCCTCCTGGGTTGGGGATGGCTCTACGCACTCCACGCCCGCTCGTCGATCCGGCGGGGCAAGCACTGGAGCGCGGAATACATGGTCAGCGGGCTTCGGGACCAGGTCCTGGCGCTTGCCTGCCTGCGGCATGGCCTCCCTCTCTCCGAGGCCCGTGGAATCGACAAGCTCCCGGTCAACGTCGTCAGGCCGCTCGAAGCTGCGCTTGTCCGCTCGCTGGACGAGCACGAGCTCAGCCGCGCCTTTCGGATTGCCGTCGACGCCCTGGTGGACGAGGCTCGGTTCGCCGACCCCGCATTGTCGGAGCGTCTGGAGCCCGCTTTGCGCGAGATGTCGGCCGGTTAGCTCCCAGCCGGCACGCGGTGCCAGGGACGTGAGGTAATGCTCCGCTGGAGCCGACGGTGGGATTCGAACCCACGACCTGCCACTTACGAGGCGGCTGCTCTGCCAGCTGAGCTACGTCGGCAAAACACGACCAATAACTTGGCGATGTCGCGGAACCCTAGGCTAACATCGAGTGGGGATGCGGACTCTCGACGTTGAACGACTCGCGGCCGGCGATTATGCGCTGATCAGGCCGCTTCTCGTCGAGCTGCACCTCGGCGAGCAGGTCCACTACTCCGACCATCCACAGCTCCCCCGCGAGGAGATCGAGCACCACCTGAGCTCGGTCCCGTCGGCGTTCCGGGGCGAGAACGTCATCTTCGCGGTCCGTGACGAGATCGGCGAGGTCATCGGTTTCTGCTGGATCGTCCTTTACGACCCTGGGACCGGACTCGAGGGCGAGGTCGCGGAGCTTTACGTCGCCGAGGCGCATCGCGGGCAGGGCATCGGCGAGGTGCTGGTTCGCCGGGCCACCGACCTGTTCGCCGAGCGGCGCGTGACGCTCGCCTACGTGTGGACCCGGCCCGACAACGAGGCGGCGGTCCGGCTCTACCGGTCGGCCGGCTTTGAGCCGAACCGGCAGCTCGTCATGACCTGGTACCCGATCGAGCAGAAGAACAGCTTTTAAGCTCAACTGATGCGATCCGCGACTGGCCGGGTGCTGGCAATCGTCGCCGCCTTCCTCATGACCGCCCTTGTCGCCGCCGCCGTCACCCTCGCCATCTTGCGCGTCGACTCGCGCACGAATCCCCAACAGGTGAATCTCCGCAACGGCGTCACCATCACGGAAGACTCGGCCATCGTCCAGGCGGCGGCCAAGGCGCGACCGGCGGTCGTGAGCATCGTCACGCAGCAGCAGCCCAACCTGGTCCGCGGCTCGGGCTACCTGGCCACGAGTGATGGCTACATCGTCACCAACATCAACGTGGTCGCCGGTGCGGCCGGCATGACGGTGCTGCTCGCGGGCGACTCGAAAGCGCGCGACGCCAGGCTCGTCGACTACGACTGCCAGACTGGCGTCGCGGTGATCAAGATCGATCGAGTCAGCGGCTTGCCGACCCTCGGGTTCGCCGACCCGACCGCTCTGGTCCAGGGGCAGGTGATCGTGGCGGTCGGCGGCCCGGTCGATGGCGGAGCCGTGACGCCGGGTTATGTCAGCGCCATGCACCGTGTCAGCGCGGCCAGGGACCCCGCCAACCTCGGCCGCACGATTCAGTTCAGCGACACGATCCAGACCAACGCGGCGATCGATAGCGGCACGTCGGGGGGCCCGCTACTCAATGTGGGCAGCCAGGTCGTCGGGATCGCGATGGAGTCGTCGACGGTCGGCGGTTTTGGCCTCAACGTCGCGGATGTGCAGGATGACGTCCAGCAGATCCTCTCTACGGGGCAGGTGCTTGTCGCGTCGCTTGGCGCTACGACCACCGATATCACGCCCGAGAGCGCCGCGGTGACAGGCACTTCGGGCGGCGCCGCCCTGGTCACCATCACGGCGGGTGGCCCGGCGGCGGCCGCTGGCTTGAAGGTGGGGGACGTGATCACGCAGCTCGACGATGTGAAGCTGGACCCCGCCCACCCGCTTTCCCTGCTGCTGCGTTCGCGATTTCACGCCAACCAACGCGTGACGGTGACTTACTCGCGAGGCGGGCCGTCGACCCAAGCGCAGCTGACTCTCACCTCCCAGCACCCATCCTGCTGATGGTTCGCGAAACCATCCAGGCGGCGCTCCTCGAGGCCGCGCGATCCCTCGGCGTAGACGGTGACATCCCTGACCTGGAGCTTGGGCGTGCGAAGGACCCCGCGCACGGGGACTACGCCAGCTCGGCCGGGCTGAAGCTCGCCCGTGCGCTCCGCCTGGACCCGAAGAGCATCGCGGCCCGGCTCGCAGAGACGATAACGGTGGCCGACGGCGCCGCCACGGCAGAGGCCGCAGCCGGCTACGTGAACTTCCGGCTGACCGACGACTGGCTCCGCCGCCTGGTGACGCGGGTCACGCCCGGTTATGGCGCGCATGACATCGGCCACGGAGAACGCCTCCAGGTCGAGTTCGGCAGTGTCAATCCGACAGGTCCACTGCACATTGGCCACGGTCGCGGGGTGACGCTCGGCGACTCGCTGTGCCGCCTGCTGGAGTTCACCGGTCATTCGGTGCAACGCGAGTACTACGTGAACTCCGACAACACGCAGACACGCCGTTTCGGCGCCTCCGTGTACGCGCGGCTGCACGGGCTCGAGCCCCCGGAAGGCGGCTACACCGGCGACTACGTGCGTGAGCTCGCCGAGATGGCGCGGCATGACCTCCCGGGAATCGAGGACGTGCCCGAGGACGAAGCCGAGCCGAAGCTGCGGATGTACGCGATCGACAGGATGGTCGAGCGGATCCAGGCCACGGTTGCGCGCCTAAGCGTGCGCTACGACGAGTGGTACTACGAGAACAAGCTGTGGGAGCAGGGCCTCCCGCAGCAGGCGATCGAAAGGCTTCGCGAGTCGGGCTACATCAAAGAGCGCGACGGCGCCCTGTGGTTCGGCGAGCCGAACGACGAAGAGGAGGACCGCGTGGTCATCCGGGCCAATGGGCAGCCGACGTACTTTGCCTCCGACCTCGGTTACTTGCTCAGCCGTTTCGAGCAGCGTGCGTTCCACCGTGTGATCGAGGTTTGGGCCGCCGACCACCACGGTTATGTGCCGCGAATGAAGTCCGCAGCCGAGGCGCTCGGCGTCGAACGCGAGCGGCTTGTGATCATCCTCCACCAGATGGTCAACCTCAAGGAAGGCAAAATGTCGAAGCGCGCCGGGCGATTCGTCACGCTCGACGAGCTGATCGACCGGGTTAGTCAGGACGCCGTGCGCTACTTCTATCTGTTGCGCTCGCCCGACACGACGATGGAATTCGACCTGGAGCTCGCCGTGACCCAGGGCAACGAGAACCCCGTCTACTACGCGCAGTACGCGCACGCCCGCCTGTCGAACGTCGAAGCCACCGCAGGTGAACGCCATCCGCGGTTGCCGGAGCATGCGGATGTCTCGATGCTGGTGCATCCGTGGGAGCTCGACGTGGCGCGGCAGCTTGCTTTCTGGCCTGATGTGGTCCAGGACTCGACAGCGCTCCTCGAGCCGCACCGCATTCCTTATTACGTTCACGACCTGGCGACGGCAGTGCACCGCTTCTATCACGCCGGCAACGCGCAGAGCGAGTACCGCGTTGTGGTCGACGATCCCGCCTTAACAAGGGCAAGGCTGGAGCTATGTCGGGCCGCGCGTCACACTTTGAAGACGGCGCTCGACCTGATCGGGGTCAGCGCCCCAGAACGGATGTAGGAGAAGGCATTGGACGTCACCTGGCTTGGACACGGATGCTTCAGGCTGCGTGGTCGCGGTGCGGCGGTGGTCACCGACCCGTATCCGCCTGCGATCGGCCTGAAGCTGTCGCGGATGGACGCGGAGGTGGTGACGGTCAGCCACGAGCACGAGAACCACAGTTACACCCAGGTCGTGCGCGAAGGTGCGTACGAGATTCACGGACCCGGCGAATACGAGGTAGCTGGAGTGAGCGTGATCGGCGTCCCCACCTTTCACGATGGAGACAAAGGCGCCAAGCACGGACGCAACACCGTTTACCTGATCGAGATCGACGACGTTCGCGTATGCCACCTGGGCGACCTGGGCCACAAGCTCGACGACGCGGAAGCCGAGGCGGTGGCGTCGCCCGATGTGCTGCTCGTCCCGGTTGGCGGACGCACCGCGATGAACGCCGCCCAGGCAGCCGAGGTGGTGCGGCAGCTCGAGCCGCG
>DATEGL010000108.1:0-7425 GCA_035280145.1 Candidatus Dormiibacterota bacterium
GCGGCGCTGACCGCCGGCGAGATCGCTCAGGAGGCCGAGTTCTTCTCCTTCGGCACCAACGACCTGACGCAGACCACGTTCGGATTCTCGCGCGACGACGCCGAGCGCGCCTTCATCGTTCGCTACCTGGAGCAGAAGATCTTGCCGCGCAACCCGTTCGAGACGATCGATGAGCGCGGGGTGGGGCGGCTGATGGACATCGCGGTGAAGGAAGGTCGCAAGACGCGGCGTGGCCTCGAGGTCGGCATCTGCGGCGAGCACGGGGGAGACCCCGACTCGATCCACCTGTGCCACAAGCTCGGCTTGAACTACGTGTCGTGCAGCCCGTTCCGAGTGCCGGTGGCGCGTCTAGCGGCCGCGCAGGCGGCGATCGGAGACAGCGCCGGCACGAAGTAGCCGCGACCCTGACATTCGTCACAGCGCGTGGGTGCGCCGGCGTCACTGGCCGCCTGGCTCCTCTCGGCCTAAGCTGGCGCTGAGTGGACAACCTCCAGCGTTGGGAGCAGATCGGACGATGGTTCATGGCCATCGGCGGCGCGCTGTTCCTTGCGCCTGCGCTTGCGTCGATTCTTCTGACCGGGTTCCACCCGCCCGAGCTGGCGGCGACGCTCGGGTTCCTGGTCTGGGGTGCGACCTGGGCGTGGCTGTGGCTGAGGGCCATTGGCCGCGACCATGTGGGGGAGATCGTGGCGCTGGCTGGGATCACGCTGCTCTCCGTTATGTTCGTGCTGATCGCGCCCGATCCGCGGGAGACCATCCTGGTCTTCGCCTGTGTGGTCGCCGGCGTGATCTTTCCCCCCAGGCAAGCGGTGGCTGCGCTCTTCGGCCTGGCGGTGCTGCAGGCGTTGCTGTCCGCGATCGGACGGCTGGACCCGCTCAGCACGCTGGACATCCTGATCAACAACGTCTTCGTCGGGCTCGTCGGCGTTGGCGCGCGATTCTTCTGGCAGGCGTACAGAGAGCTGGTCAAGGCGCGGGAACAGCTGGCACAGCTGGCCGTGACCGAAGAGCGGCTCCGCTTCGCACGTGACCTCCACGACTTGCTCGGGCAGAGCCTGTCCGTTCTGGTGCTGAAAAGCGAGCTCGTGGCCAGGCAGTTGCCAGAGGACACCGACGAGACGCTCCGCCACGAGGTGCGCGACATCGCCCAGGTCGCGCGCAAATCCCTGAACGACGTTCGCGAGGCGGTCAGCGGCTACCGGCAGGCGACGCTGCAGGCGGAGATCTCGAGTGCCAGGACCGCGCTGCGCGCAGCCGGCATCGGACTGGTGGTCGAGAACTCGGTCGGCGCCCTGGAACCCGAACAGGACGGTGTTCTCGCATGGTGCCTGCGCGAGGCGGTGACGAACGTCGTCAAGCACAGCGGCGCGAAGAGGTGCGAGGTCAGGCTCACGCGCGCCAACGGCAGCGCCTCGCTGGAGATCAGCGACGATGGCAGAGGCTCGACATCTCTGGACGGCGGTAGCGGGCTTGCCGGTATGCGCGAGCGCCTCGCGCTGGTAGGTGGGACCATGCGCGTCGGAGGCGAGAACGGCGGCGGGCTGCACGTGCAGGTGACCGTGCCGCACCAGGCTTGATCAAAGTCCTCATCGCCGAGGACCAGGCGATGATCCGCGGTGCGCTCGCCGCCCTCCTCGCGACCGAAGAAGACATCGAGATCGTGGCCCAGGTCGACCGCGGCGATCGTGTGGTCGACGAGGCGGTGAAGACCGCGCCCGACGTCGCCCTGCTGGACATCGAGATGCCAGGCAAGGACGGAATCGCCGCCGCCGCAGAGCTGCGCGAGCGGCTGCCGAGATGCCGGGTCCTGATCCTCACGGTCTTCGGCCGGCCCGGCTACCTGCGCAAGGCGATCGACGCAGGGGTCAGCGGGTTTCTGCTCAAGGACGCACCGCCCGACGAGCTGGCAGGCGCGATCCGGCGAACTGCCCGCGGTGAGAAGGTGATCGACACTGAGCTCGCGGTTGCGGCGCTGAGCGAGGGATCGAGCCCGCTCACGCCACGCGAGCGGGACGTACTGGCCATGTCGACTCGAGGCGCGAGCGTGGAGGAGATCGCCCGCTCGCTCCACCTCACCAACGGCACGGTTCGCAACCACCTTTCGATCGCGATTCAGAAGCTGAACGCCCGCAACCGCGTCGAAGCGGCTCGGATAGCAGAGGAGAAGGGCTGGCTCTAGTCAGGCTGATCGAGGAAGGCGACGATCACGGCGGCGAGCAGTGGCGACATGAAGATGTTGTAGTGCGTCACGCCGGGCAGTATCGCGAGCGCATGGCCGCCTTTCGGCCTGCCCTCGCCCATCCAGCCCCCGTCGCGCAGCCCGCCGTCCAGAAGCTTGAACACCTCGACGTAGTGGCTGGGCGGCGCCATGTCCGCGTCGCCGCCAACGATCAGTGTCGGCACCTGCAGGCCGCGGACCTCGTCGCTGTAGTCGTAATCTCCGGCCATCGACTGGCCCATCTTGTCCAGCAGTCGCGGAAAATCGTCCGGCCGCGGCGCCACACGCTGGTAGGTCTGGTACATCGGCGTGTCTTTCATGAATTCCGCCGCGGCGGCGTTGACCTGACCCTGCTGCGCGAGCATCTCGGCCGGAATCGCGTCGCGTCGGACGTTGGCTGAGACGACAACCAGGCGGCGGACTTTGTCCGGGTATTTCACCGCCGTATAAAGCGCAACTCCACCGCCCAGCGAGTAGCCGACGACGTCGGGCTTCTCGAGACCGAGATGGTCGATCAGCGCCGCGATGTCGTCCGCCATCAGGCGGACGTCGATCGGTCGGTCGATGTCGGCAGTTCGGCCGTGTCCCTGCAGATCGACGGCTATCACCTGGTGGCGCTCCGCGAGTTGAGGCAGGATCGGCCCGAACATCTCGCCGGACCCGAGCCCGCCGTGGAGAAGGATGAGGGGCCGGCCGGTGCCATGCGTCTCGTAGTAGAGGTTGATTCCGTTCACGTCGGCGTAAGTGCTCATGCCATAGAGACTAAACATGCTCCGGAAACTCATCGCTGACCGGGTGACGTCCGTCACCACGGGTGGCTGACCCGACTCAGGCGGAAGTCATGACCGGCGCGACTGGCTCCCGATCCGCTCTGGCGCGACTCTGATCCCACCGCGGAAATCAAGTCAGGCAAAGAGGAAATGCGATGAAAGAGATCGTCCAGAACCTGTTTCGAAGGAAGCTGCGGAGCTTCCTGACTGTCAGCGGAATCGTCATTGGCATCGTCGCCCTGACCACCATGGGCGCCCTCGCCAACAACTTCAATGCACTGCTCGATGGCGGCGCAAAGTACTACGCGGGCTACGTCCCGGTGGCGGACGGCAGCTCCAACGGCGTCACCGGAGGCGCGGTCCTGCCGATCTCCAAGCAGAGTGAGATTGCCGCGGTGCCGGGCGTGGTGCGCGTTTTCCCGACCGTCTCCGTCGACGCCAAGCCTGGCGCGCTCCAGGTCGTGAGCCTCGGGGTGCCCGACTACATCGCGAGCCACGACCCTGCGGAAGACAGCTATTCGGCGCTCAAGACGTCGTTTGCGTCCGGCGGCAATGTCACCGCCGCCGGTCAGATCGTTCTGGGCTCGAGCTTCGCAGCCGAGTTCAACAAGAGGGTCGGCGACACGATCATGCTGCCGATCAAGCCCTCGGACGCCAACGCGGACTTCGTCCAGCACAGGTACATGGTCGTTGGCATCCTGAATCGAACCCTCACGGCGCCGGACACGGGCGCGTTCGTCAACCTCGCCGACGCGCAGGAGCTCTTGAAGGATCAGCTCCCTGCCGCGCTGCAGGCGAACTTCGACGCGTCGCAGTTCGTCGGCGGCTTCGACGTCTACGGCGCATCCGGCGCCAACCTCGACAAGCTGGCGGACCGCATCAACGCCCAGGTTTCTGGCGTCAAGGCCCAGCGGCCCAGCCAGATCATCGCCGCCCTCGTCGCCGGGGGCGCGCTGTTCACCGAGATCACCACGGCCGCGGCCCTGCTCGCGCTGATCATCGGCGGGCTCGCGGTCATCAACACGATGCTCATGGCGGTCAGCGAGCGCGTGCGCGAGATCGGGCTCAAGAAGGCGATCGGTGCGACCACCACAGCCGTCATGCGCGAATTCGTCCTCGAGTCGAGCGTCATCGGCCTCGGCGGCGGTGTGATCGGTTTTGGGCTCGGCTATGCGGTCACCACGCTCATCAACGCTTCACTCCCTGCCTCGCAGGGCGCGATCTTCCTCGTCACGCCGGGGCTCGCCGCCCTGTGCATCGGTTTTGCCTTTGCCCTGGGCACGGTCGCCGGCATCATCCCCGCGTTTCGCGCTTCGCGGCTCGACCCCGTGACGGCGCTGCGCGCCAACTGAGAGGAGATATTCGAATGATCGAGATCCGCAACCTCACGAAGCACTACAAGCAGGGCAAGAACGTCGTCCGGGCCCTGGACGGCGTGAGCTTCGACATCGACCAGGGCGAGTTCGTCGCAGTGGCCGGCCGGTCCGGCTCCGGCAAGACGACGATGCTCGACAGCCTCGGTCTGCTGCTTGAGCCCACGAGTGGGACGATCGTTCTGGACGGCGTCGACACCTCGCGCCTGAAGGACAACAAGAAGGCTCGCCTGCGCGGAGACAAGATCGGATTCATCTTCCAGGAGTACAACCTGCTGCCGACCATGACAGCGCTCGAAAACGTCTTGCTTCCGCTGCGTTACATCTCCAAGCCCAAAGGCGACCGCGAGTGGGCGCGCGAGCTCCTCACGGAAGTTGGCCTCGGAGACCGCATGAGCTCAAGGCCGGACCAGCTGTCTGGAGGGCAGCAGCAGCGGGTGGCGATCGCGAGGGCACTCGTCAACCGGCCGTCGGTGGTGCTCGGCGATGAGCCGACCGGCGCCGTCGACACTGAGACCAGCGACCAGCTCGCGGCGATCATGCGGCGCATGAACGTGCAGCACCACGTCACTTTCGTGATCGTCACCCATGACCAGGACCTCGCCGCGAAGACCGACCGCATCATCCGCCTCAAGGACGGCAAGGTGGTGGCCGATGAGACAACCGCGCCTGAGGCCCTCGCTGTCTAATCTCGAAACGTGATCGTCAACGTTTGTCCGGCGGCCACGAGCAAAGCGCCGCCGGACAGGATCTGGAGCGTCCTCACCGTGCCGGAGCGAGTCCATGAATGGAACGACGCGAGCTTCGTTCGGGCGAATCCTCCTGGCCCGATGACTGCCGGCCAGGTCATCGATCTGACGGCGCCAGGATTCGGACGGAGCTGGCCGGTGCGTTTCGACATCGGCGATGTTGATCCGGAGAAGAGGTGGGTTGACATCGTCGTCCACCTGCCGCTCGGGCTCGTCAACCACGAGCGGATCACGCTGACTCAGACCCCAGAAGGAGGCACCCTCGTCCGATTCAATTGAGACTTTCAACTCCCGCCCGGGTGGCGGGGCTGGCTGCTCAAGACATTTTTCGGTGGCGAGCTGCGGCGCGGACCCGAGCGGTCGCTGCGGGACCTGATCCGCACCGCTGAGAGAGTGGAGGCCTAGCCTCCCTCACCTCCGCATGAATCGCCAAGAAAGGCTTGACAGGAACCGCCCAGATTTGGTTGAATAACCAAACAGCATTGAATGACCGTTCAACCAAGGAGTGGAATTGAGCGCTGACACCCGGGAAAAGATCCTTCAGGCGGCATTTACGGTCCTGAGCCGCCAGGGTTACGAGAACACCTCGATCAAGGACATCGCCGAGGAGGCCGACGTCGCCCAGGGGCTCGTCCACTACTACTTCAAGTCGAAGCAGCTCCTGGTGCTCGCCGTCCTGGAGTACGTGTGCCGAAAGGTCGAGGTTGGCGGCGGCCTGGAAGGCGAGGCGGGGGCGCTGAGAGCCTTCGAAGAGACCAAGGAGATGATGGGCTCGAGGACGGACACGAACGCCCTCTACATCCAGCTGATCGGAGTCGGCCTTCACGACAAGGTCATCGGCGCCGGCGTTCGGGAGTTTGTGCACCGGGACCGCATGCACATTGAGGACATCGCCCGCGAAGTCCTGCATCAGCGCGAGGCTGACCCAACCCGTGCCCGCGGCATCGCTGCGGTGGTGTGGGCCGCGATGCTCGGGATCATGGTTCAGAAGCTGGTCGAACCGGAATTCAACTCCGACGAGGCAATCGACACCCTCGCCGCGATGTCGCTGTCAGCCGTCTATTCGTCCACGCCCGCGCCAGTCGCGGAGAGGTAACTGGGAGGAAGGGAAGGTGTTTGCACGCTGGGGTCGTTTCGTCTACAGGTTCCGGTGGGCCACGCTGGTCGGTTCCGGCGTGCTGCTCGCCATCTCACTGATCAGCCTGATGCAGGGCGGCACGCTGCTGAGCGGCGGTCCGCTTACCAGCAACCTCGAGTCGTTCCAGGCCTTCCGGTTGCTCAACTCTGAGTTCAACACCACATCCGCAAAGGCGGCCACCTCGACGTTCGACTTGATCTTCAAGAGCGATTCGATGTCGGTCAGCGACTCTTCCTACCAGGCCGACGTGAACGCCGCACTGGCGCCCATCACAAATGACTCGCGCGTGGTCAAGATCACGTCGCCTTACAACGTGCCGGCCGCTGCCGCGTCCACCCTCACCTCGCGCGACGGACACGAAGCGCTGGTCCTGGTCGAGATCAACTCGACGGGGCAACAGGCGAGGAACGACTACAACGCGCTGCGCGGTGAAGTGAAGGCGCAAGAACTGACCATCTGGGGCACGGGCTTCGTGCCGATCAACCAGGCTTTCAACACCACGCTCGAGAACGACCTGCAGCGAGCCGAGTTCGTTTCTCTGCCCATCACGCTGCTGCTTCTGATCCTCATCTTTGCGAGCGTGATCGCCGCCGGCCTGCCTTTAGGGGTCGGCATCCTGACGATCATCGGCGGCCTTGGTGGCATGTACTTCCTGAACCGCTTCACCGACGTGTCGCAGTACGCGACCAACATCGTCACGCTGATCGGCCTCGGTGTTTCGATCGACTACTCGCTGTTCGTTGTCAACCGATTCCGGGACGAGCTGGCGAAAGGCTCGAGCCGGGAAGACGCCATCGCCACGTCGATGGCCACCGCCGGTCGCGCGATCACGTTCTCGGGCCTGACCGCGGCTGTCGGCATCTCGGCGATGCTCTTCTACCAGGGCACGTTCATGGCCTCGATGGGCGCCGCGGGCGCGATGGTGATCGGCATCGCGGTCATCTACGGCCTCACGTTCCTGCCCGCGGTGCTGTCACTGCTGGGTCCGCGGGTCAACTGGCTACGCATCCCCTGGCCGCGGCGCTCCATCGGCGGACGCGGTTTCTGGGCCGTGCTCGCCAACTGGGTGATGAAGCGACCGATCGTCGTGCTGGTGCCCACAGTGGCGTTCCTCGCCATCACGGCGACGCCGTTCCTCTCCCTGCGCATGGCCAACGGCGACGTGGACATGCTGCCG
>DATEGL010000109.1:0-6680 GCA_035280145.1 Candidatus Dormiibacterota bacterium
AAACCGACGGGAGAGGGCTGCCTACTCGCTGGCGGACTCTCCTCGTTTCGGAGGCGCCACCGGTGTCTTGATCTCGCCCTGCAATGCCTTGACGTCCATTGCGTTGATGGTGCGTCCTTGTTCGGTGTTCGCAGCCACCGCAGATGCGGCGAACCATCGATTGAAGCGTCCGATTGCCCTCTCGACTCGCGCCAGCAGTGCCAGCAAGTTCATCGCACGATCGTAGATCGATCCCGTCAGGATTTCCCGCGCGCTCCCGAAGACTACGAGCCGATCATCTAGGATCGAGCGCGGGACGGGTGGCCGAGTCCGGCTGATGGCGCCAGTCTTGAAAACTGGTACAGGTGCAAGCCTGTCCTGGGTTCAAATCCCAGCCCGTCCGCCAGGTTTGGTCCACATCGGCGAATGCCGGCGACTGCGGGAGTCCGGATTATCGCGCGCCGATCAGCTCCACCCCGCCCATGTACGGCTTGAGCACCGACGGCACAGAGACCATCCCGTCGGATCGCTGGTAGGTCTCGAGAATCGCATCGATCGTCCTGGGCAGCGCCAGCCCAGAACCGTTCATGGTGTGTGCGAATCGCGGCGGGGCACCACGTTCGGCCCGATAGCGGATGTTCGCCCGCATCGCCTGAAAGTCGTTGAACGTCGAGCAGGACGACACCTCGAGGTAGCGGTCGAGACCCGGCGCCCAAGCATTCAGGTCGTACTTCTTGTACTGCGCAAAGCCCATGTCGCCGGTGCACATCGCCATCACCTGGTAGTGCAGGCCGAGCCGCTGCAGGATGTCCTCCGCGTCGCGCGTCAACGCTTCGAACTCGTCGAGCGATGTCTCGGCGGCCGTCACCTTGACCAGCTCCACCTTGGAGAACTGGTGCACGCGTATGAAACCGCGCGTGTCCTTGCCCGCCGCGCCCGCTTCGGTGCGCCACGAGGCCGCGTAGGCCACATACCTCAGAGGCAGTGCATCGGCATCGAGGATCTCCTCGCGATGAAAGTTCGTCAGCGGAACTTCTGCCGTCGGGATCAACCACAGGTCTCGGTCCTGGACCTTGAACGCCTGGTCGGCGAACTTCGGGAGGTTCGCGGTCCCGACCATCGAGGCCGAGTTGACCAGCATCGGCGGCCACATCTCCGTGTAGCCATGTTCGCGAGTGTGCACGTCGAGCATGAACTGCACTAGCGCCCGCTCCAGGCGCGCGCCATCCCCAACCAGAAACGCGAAGCGGGACCCAGAGACGCGGGCGGCGCGCTCGAAATCCATGATCCCGAGCGCTTCGCCGAGGTCGTAATGCGTGCGCGGTGCAAAGCCGAGGTCGGGCTTGCTCCCCCACTCCCTGATGACCTTGTTGTCGGCCTCCGTCTCACCGATCGGGACCGACTCGTGAAAGATGTTCGGCACGCGCAGCAGCAAGTCGTCGAGCTCACCTTTGACGGCGTCTGCCTGAGCCAGCTCACTCTTGGCTTCGTCCGCCATCTGACGCAGCCGTTCCTTGAGTCCCTCGTCTCGGTTCTTCGCGAACTCTTTCGAGAGCCTGTTCTGCTCTGCCTTGATGGTCTCGGCCCGGTTCTGGTGTCGGCGCCAATCCGCATCGAGCCGAAGAACGTCGTCGACCGGTGCCGGCTCGCCCTTCAGCTGACCCGCGCGGCGCACGACGTCAGCATTCTTGCGAATGAAGTCCAGCGCCAGCATCAGGCTTCGGGTTTCATGACCGGGAACAGGATCACGTCGCGGATCGAAGGCTGATCCATCACAAGCATCACCAGGCGGTCCACGCCCATTCCAAGCCCGCCGCACGGGGGAAGTCCATACTCGACAGCCCGCAGAAAGTCCTCATCCATCGGGTGGGCTTCGACATTGCCCGACGCGCGCAGCGCCGCCTGCGCTTCGAACCGCTCGCGCTGGTCGATCGGGTCGGTGAGCTCGGTGAAGGCATTCGCGTACTCGCGGCCCAGCACGATTAGCTCGAAACGCTCCACGAATCGAGGGTCGTCTTCCCGCCGCCTGGCGAGCGGCGAGACCTCGATTGGGTAGTCGAGGACGAAGGTCGGCTGTCGGAGCCGCGGCTGGACGTGCTCCTCGAACAGGTCGTTCAGCTCCTCGCCCACCGCCTGCTTTCCCGTGTACTCCAGGACCAGGTCAACCATCCGCTCGCGGCGGAACGGGGGCGTGAGATTGACCGACTCGCCTTCGTACGAGGTTTCGAGCGGCCGGCTCGCCGCCATCGCCGACACGACGACGATGTCTTCGACCAGCTGCATCATGTCGTTGTAGTCGGCGTACGCCTGGTAGCACTCCATCAGCGTGAACTCCGGGTTGTGGCGAGGTGACAGGCCCTCGTTCCGGAACACACGGCCGACCTCGTACACACGCTCGAAGCCACCGACCAGCAGCCGTTTGAGGTGCAGCTCCAGAGCGATCCGCAGATAGAGGTCACGACCCAGTGAGTTGTGATGCGTCATGAAGGGACGCGCGTGACCGCCGCCCGGAACCTCCTGCAGCACCGGCGTCTCGACGTCGACGAAACCGCGCTCGTCGAGCAAGCCGCGAATCGCGGTGATGATCTTGGTCCGCGCCCGAAAGAGCCCACGCACCTCAGGATTGCTGATGAGGTCGACGTACCTCTGGCGGTAGCGGATCTCGACGTCCTTCAGGCCATGCCACTTTTCGGGCAGAGGACGAAGTGCCTTGGTCAGCAGACGGAATGAGTGAACCTCGACGGTGATCTCTCCTCGTTTCGTCCGAAAAATGGGACCTCTGACCCCGATGATGTCGCCGAGGTCAAGGTCGGCGAAGCGCGCGAACTCCTCCTCGCCCATGATGTTGCGGCCGGCCATCAGCTGGATCCGGCCGCGAGCGTCCTGCAGATCCGCGAAGACGAGCCCACCCTGGGCCCGCTTGACCATGAGGCGGCCGGCGAGTGAAACGGGCTCCGTCCGTTCCGAGTCGCCGAGAAGTGCCTTCGCCTCCTGGGTCGAGTGGGTCGGCTGGAAGCCTCTCGAGTAAGGGTCGACGCCCTCCGCGCGCAGTCGTTGCACCTTTTCCAGCCGATCGCGAATGAATTCGTCGCCCACGACCGGACAAGGGTAACTACTAGACGGTGAGCTCCTGCTCCTCGGCGGCCGGGAACGAGTTCACGTCCGCGCCTCCCGCCGCGCGATGGTTGCCGAGTGCCTGTTCCACCAGACCATCGACGTCGGTATCGGAATGCTGCGGGTCGTGATGGAAGAAGGCCAGCTCCTTGACCTCGGCCTGCTCGGCAAGGTCTAGCGCCTCTTCAAAGGTGGAATGGCCGAAGCCCGCGTGGGACTGGTACTCCTCCGGGCTGTACTGCGCGTCGTGGACGAGGAGGTCAGCGTTCCGGCACCAGTTTGCGAGGTCCTTCAGAGTCCCATTGGAGGCGTTGACGAACAATGCGATCTCGTTGTCGGTCGCGAAAGCGAAGCGCGACTCGCCCTCGTCGATGCGGTACCCGAAGGTCGGGATGGGATGCATCAGCAGGTGCGGCGTGATGCGGAGCGCTCCCACCTCGAAAGTCTCACCAGGGTTGCGCTCGATGAACTCCATCTCGGCCGGCATATGGCTCAGCCGGACTGGGAAATACGCTGGATCGGTCTGGTCCGCGAACGCGGCCTGGAGCGACTTGGCCGAGCCTGCGGGGCCAACGATGGTGAGGTGCGTGCCCGGCACGAACGCAGGCAGAAAGAACGGAAAGCCCTGGATGTGATCGAGATGCGTGTGAGTGATCAGCAGGTGCGCCTGCACCGGCTCGGTTGGCTTGAAGGTGCTGCCGAGCTCTGCAATGCCTGAGCCCGAATCGATCACGAGCAGGTTGTTGTCTTTGTCCCGGACCTCGATGCACGTCGTGTTGCCGCCGTAGCGCAGCGTGCGCCGGCCAGGTGTTGGTCGTGTCCCCCGCGTGCCCCAGAACTTGATCCTCATGAGTCGTGCCGCGAGTAGATCTGCTTGGCGATGAAGATGTCGAGCAGGTCGACGTCCAACTTGCCCTGGCTTGCCTCGTCGTGGAGGATGTCGAGGGCGACTGTCATCGAGACGGCCTTCTTGTAAGGGCGATCCTGCGCCGTCAGAGCGTCATAGATGTCGGCGATGGTCATCATCCGGGCCTGGAGAGGAATCTGCTCGCCGGACAGGCCCCGCGGGTAGCCCGATCCGTCCAGCTTCTCGTGATGGCCGTACGCGATCTCCGGGATGCCCCTCATGACCGGCGTCCACGGGATCTTGGTCAGGAAATGAAAGCTGTGGGTGACGTGTGATTCCATCTCGAGACGCTCCTGAGGATCGAGCGTTCCCTTCCGGATGCTCAGGAATCGAAATTCGTGTGGCTCGAGCATCGGGTGCGGATTGCCGCTCATGTCGGTATACGTCTCGTGCGCCAGGACGTCGAGCGTCGTGGCATTGTCCTCCGGCATCACTGACGGTTCGTTGGCGGCCACGATGCTCTGCACCCAGTCCCCTAGCTGCGCCAGCTCCGCATCCAGGCGCCGGTCGATGTCCGCGAGCGTTGACCCCTTGCGGCCGGCGCGCATCGCCTCCAGCTTTTCTGTCGCGTACTTCACCTGTACAGAACGCTCGATGAACTCAAAGCGCGCCTGAATCACTTCGAGCTGTCCCGGAACCAGCTTTTTCGCCTTGACCAGGATGTGCTCGCGCACGCCGACCTTCCCGAAGTCGTGGAGCAGGCACGCGTAGCGAAGCTCCTTGAACTGGTCGTCCGTCAGACGGACCTCGCGATATTTCCCCGAGTCGATGTCGGTGACCACATGCGCAAGCGCGCTGGTCAGGCCCTCGACGCGGCCGGAATGACCGGCGGTGCTCGGGTCGCGTTGCTCGATCGCGGTCACGCTCGCCTGCACGAAACCGTCGAACAGGGCCTGGATCGAGTCGAGGAGCGTCTTGTTGTCGAGAGCTACTGCGGCCTGGCTGGCGATCGACTCGATCATCTCGAGGTCGTCGGGCTGAAAGCTCACGACCTCCTGGTCGACGTTGTCAACAGTGAGTCGCGTTTCGAAACGCCGCTTGGCGTTGATGAGCTGGACCGCGCCGACGACATCGTTGTTGTAGTCGCGCATCGGCACGGTGAGCATCGACTTGGTGCGATATCCAAACTGAGCGTCGAAGCTCTTGCCGCCGGTGGGCCTTCCAGGCGGCGGGTTGTATGCGTCGTCGTACATCTGGCTCGTACCCATCGACACCGTGTAGCCGACAACCGTCTTCTGGTCCATCGGCACCGTGAACGCCTGGTACGTGTCCTTGTCGAGGGAGTGATTCTGGCTCGACGCGAGGAAAAGTTTGGGGACGCCCTCCTCCTCCGTCTTCAACCACAGGCTCGCCCCGTCCGCATGCGTCAGCTGACGCATGGTCGTGAGGATGAAAGATTGCAAGCGGTCGATGTCCCTTTCCGAAGAAAGCGCGATGCCGATGCGGTTCAGCTCGCGAAACTGGCGGTGCCGGCGGTGTGCCTCGCTCTCCAGCCGGTTTACCTGGAGCTTGAGGACGACATTTTCCATGGCGACGCGGATCAGCCCGCGGAGGGCCGTTGGCGACGCGTCGGCTGGAAGCTCGAGCGCCATCCTGGCCAGGGCCTCGGGGGGTTGCTGACCGGGCCCGACCAGGACGAGCGCCGGCTCCTGTACCTCGGCCCCATCCGGCAACGGCTCGGTCTCCAGCCCGGTCGCGGCGAGGCTGGGCACCTCGGCACCATTGAGCACGTAGAGGTGGAATCTGGGCGCCGCCTTCATCAGCGGGCTACGTTCTAACACCCCCGTCGGCGTTTTGAGCGTAGATAAGCCGTAAACCGTCGAGGGTCAGAAGGGGGTCCGTGGTTTCGATCACGTGGGTCAGTCCGGCGACCAGAGGAGCCTGGCCGCCGGTGGCCACGACCCTGGCGCTGCCGCCGAGCTCGTCGACCATCCGTTTGACCATGCCTTCGACCTGGGCGACGAAGCCCCACACGAGCCCGGACTGGATCGAGGCGACGGTGTTCCGTCCGATGACCGAGTCGGGGGCGACTGGCTCGACCCGGCGCAGCATGGCCGTATGCGACACGAGCGCGTCCAGCGAGATCTCGACGCCGGGGGCGATCGCCCCGCCCAGGTAGTCGCCCTGGGCGTCGATCGCGTCGTACGTCACCGCCGTGCCGAAGTCGATCACGACCACGGGGCCACCGTATTTGGTGAACGCGGCCAGCGCGTTGGCGATGCGGTCCGCGCCGACGTCCTTGGGGTTGTCGTAGCGGATGCGGACGCTGGTCTTGACCCCGGGACCGACCATCACAGGCTCGCACTTGAGGTAGCGCCGAGACGCCCCGACCAGGGCCGGGTTGAGGGTCGGCACCACGCTCGAGATGACCACGCCAGAGACCACTTTGAGCTCGAAGCCGCGGAGCTCGAAAAGCTGGCGGAGCTCGACTGCCACCTCGTCGGCCGTGCGCTCGCGGTGCGAGGTGACGCGCCAGTCGGCGGCGAGACGATCGCCGTCGAACAAGGCGAGGGTGACGTTGGTATTGCCTACGTCGACCGCCAGAAGCACGGCCGAACTTTACCTTCTGAGCGCGGCGACTTCCTTGCGCAGCGACTTGACCCGGCGCGCGACGTCGAGTCGCCGTTTGGCCACGGAAACGGAAGCACCCCACGGCGGCTCGAATTTGCCGTCGCGGACC
>DATEGL010000110.1:0-7963 GCA_035280145.1 Candidatus Dormiibacterota bacterium
GGCGTTCGGGCGTCTCTACACTGGTACATACGTATGACAGGGGCAACGGCCACTGAAAGCACGCGGGACCAGATCATCCACGCGGCGGCCGAATCGCTCCTGGAAAACGGCTACTCCGGCACGAGCGTCCGCTCCATCGCCTCGAAGGCCGGGGTGGCGATCGGAAACCTCCAGTACTGGTTCCCGACCAAGTCCGAGCTGCTCGTCGAGGCCTGGCGCTACCTGACCGCGAAGTCGGTCGAGGAGCTGCGCCAGACGCTGAACCAGCTCACCGACCCCCTGGTCGTCCTGGAGATCGGCGTGGAGTCGCTGTGGGACTCGCTCCGCCGCCTCGGCGACGTCCAGCTGGCGGCATTCGACCTCCTGGTGCAGGCGCCGCGCACTGAGCGGCTGCGCGCGTACCTGCCTGAGCTTTTCACGCGCTATCGCGAGGTGATCCAGGAACAGCTGGACCGCCTTGAGAACGATGGCCGGATCCGGCTGAACGTGCCGCGCGACGTCTTGGTGCCGCTCGTCCTGAACACTGTGCTTGGCTTCGGCCTGTACTACGTCGTGACGCGCGACGACGAGTCGTGCCTGCGCGCCCTCTCGGCTTTCCGGCAGCTGGCGGGCAGCGTCGTCGAGATCGTCGAATGACACTCCAGATCCGTGACCGCGAGCTCGATCGCCTCGAGAACCTGTGGGACGACGGCCTCGCCGACGCCTACCGCCTTTACCAGCACGACGTCACTCACTTCGCGCCGGAGATCCGGCCGAAGCTCGCCCTGGCCGCGGCCTTGATCGAGGTCGGCCTGCGCGTGCAGGGCCTGGGACATCCCGCCGCGCCGCCGGCCACGCTGCTGATCGGTGATCTGTGCCTAGCCCGCGGCTCGCGGCTTCTTGCGGACCACGCGCCGCTGGCGATTCAGGTGGCGTTCGCCCGGGCAATCGAATCGACTTCAGCGCGCGCTGCGGCTGGCGAGCCCGCGCCTGAGCTGCGACAGGTGCTGCAGCGAGCTCTCGGCACTTCGCGTTGAGCCCACACCGCATCGACTTCACGAGCACCCATTCGACCGAGTTCGTCGACATCACCGATCGCATCCGCCACCAGGTGCGTGCTTCCGGGCTGCGCAACGGCCGCGTCCATCTGCAGTCGCTGCACACGACTGTTGGCCTGGCTGTCAACGAGAACGAGCTATTGCTGCTGCGCGATTTCGAGGGCCTGCTGAGTCGCCTGGCGCCGGCCGGCGCGGGCTACGAGCATGACGATTTCACGCGCCGCCTCGACATCACCCTTGACGAGCCGGTAAACGGACACGCGCACTGCCGCCAGCTGCTGTTGAGCGCGTTTGCGACGCTGCTGGTCGAGGATGGCAGCCTGGTCCTCGGCCGCTGGCAGTCGGTCTTCGCAGTGGAGCTCGACGGACCGCGAGCACGCCAGCTTGCCGTGCAGCTCGAAGGAGAGTTCGGGGAGCCCGAGCCAAAGGAAACCCTGGAGGCACTGGTCGAGCTCGAGCTGGCGCGCCAGCTGATGGTCGACCCGGAAGCGGTTGCGACGCCGATGCGCAGGCTCGTCGAGGCGGGCGGCAAGCGACTCCGGCCGAAGCTCGTGCAGCTGACCGCAGGCATCGGGCCACGCACCGATCCACTGCGCGCGACCGAGCTCGCCGCGGCCGTCGAGCTGCTCCACAACGCGACCCTCATCCACGACGACTACGTGGACGAGAGCGCGGTTCGTCGCGGCAGGCCGACCGTCGCGGCGGCCGAAGGACCGGAGCGCGCGATCGCGGTCGGGGACTACTACTTCGCAAAAGCAACCCGGCTGATCGCGGAGATGGGCAATCCTGGTGTGACCTCTGCACTGGCCGAAGCGCTCGAGGCGGTGTGCGCGTCGCAGATCGACGACGTGGCGATGCGCGGCGCGTATCCCGGAGACCGCGAGTCTTACCTGCGCGTCGTGCGCGGCAAGACGGCTTCGCTCTTTGCGGCGGCGTGCGCATCGGGCGCCCTGCTGTCCGATGCACCGCCCGAGGTGGTCGCCGCCCTGCGCCGGTTTGGCGACTTGCTTGGCGTCGCCTTTCAGATGGCGGACGACATGGTCGACTTCAGCCCGACCTCGGGCAAGCCGGTCGGTCTCGACATCCGTCAGCGCGTTCTCTCGCTGCCTCTCATCTACGCGGCCGAGGACCGTGTCGTCGGGCCCGAGGTGCGTCGTCTGCTCGCCGGCGCGCTGGGTGACGCCGAGGTCGGACGTGTTGCAGAGCTTGTCACCTCGAGCGAAGCCATCCCGCGCGTGCGTGAAGAAGCGCTGGGCCTGATCGATGAGGCCGTCAGCGAGCTGGATGCGGTGGAGCTGGATGGGCTGCGACCGACGCTGGTCGAGCTCGCCCGTGCGGCAGTGGACCGGACCGCTTAGGAGGCCAGCTCGTACGTCACGGCAACGGTGACCGTCACCGAGGTGACTCCGGGCGAGATCGGCACCCCGCCCCCGCCACCTTTCGCTGGGCCACAGCCAGCGCACCCGAATCCGGCGTTGTTCGAGATAGCCTCCGAGACGCCGATCAAGCCTCCGAGGTGGTGACCTGACAATCGCGCATAGTCCTGGGCCTTGTTGTTGGCGTCACCGATCGCCGCCGCTCGCGCAGCCTTCAGCATCGCGCTCTGGTCTGCCACGTAGAGGTTGATTCCATTGATCTGCAGCTCGTTGCCGACAGCGTCCACCGCCACCTCGATCACGGCGGTGGCCGCACCGACGCTATGCACGGTGACTGTGATCTGGCTCGAGGCGTTGTAGCCGACCACTGCCTGGGGGCAGCAGGTGGTCTGCGTCGAGACGTACACGGATGTGGTCTGGATGTCCTTGTCTTGCATGCCATAGCTATGAAGCGCGGTGAGCAGGTGGGTTGCATCGTTGCCGGCTTCTGAAATCGCGTCGCGGACGGTCGACCGTGTGGCGTATACGGCGAGATTGATGTCCGCCTGGTTCGGGGTCCCGCTGCCTTGACCGGTCCCGATGACCGTGATCGTGTTGCCTGTCGACGATGCCGCCAGCGTGAGGACCCGCGGCGTCGCGCCCGTGTTGCTGGGCCGCGAAGTGTTGATGGCCAGCGCAGTGACGCTCGCCGCTGTGACGGCGATGAGCACTCCGCACACGACCAGCAATCGCGCCTGCATCGACATCGTCTTGCCGGCTTAGAACTGTTCGGCCGGCAAAGAGTTACTCGGGCGTACCGGAAAGAATCGCGACCGTTCCCATCGCCAGGCTGATGAATCTCACGTCTGCCCATCCGGCGGCGGCCGCCATCGCGCGCAATTCGGCGGGTGTGCGGTACGAGTCGACCGTATCGCTGAGGTACCGGTAAGCGGACGGCGAGCCCGACAGCCAGCCGCCGACAGCCGGCAGCAGCGTGCGTAGATAGATTCGGTAGGCCCCCCCGATTGGCCCATTCGGTGGCCGGATGAATTCGAGCACCACCGCCCGCTTTGCGACTCGCGTCATCTCGCGCAGGCCGCGGATCGGGTCCGCCAGGTTCCGGAGCCCGAAAGCGATGGTCGCCGCGTCGAAGCTTGAGTGGTCAAACGGCAAGTGGAGGGCGTCGCCTTCGATGAACTCGATGCCCGGATGGACGCGCCGCGCGACAGCGAGCATCTGCGGGCTGAAGTCAAGGCCGACGACCCGCCCCGAGGGTCCCGCCAGCCTGGCCAGCTCGGCGGTGAGCTTGCCGGAGCCGCACGCGACGTCGAGCGCCGAGGCGCGACGTCCGAGTCCGGTCTCTCGCGCTGCGCGGCGCCGCCAGCCGCCGTCGGTGCCGGCCGACAGCACAGTGTTGACCAGGTCGTAGCGGCCGGCGATCCGGTCGAACATCGACCGGACGGCTTCGGGGTCGCGCTCGCTCAGACCCTTTGCCAGACCGACGCGATGCCCTGGCCGACGCCGATGCACATGGTGGCCAGGCCGTACTCCGCGTGGCGGTGCTCCATCTCGCGAACCAACGTGCCAACCAGACGCGCGCCGCTGCTTCCGAGTGGATGGCCCAGCGCGATCGCGCCGCCATTGACGTTGACCTTCTCATCGTCGAGACCGAGCAATCGAATGCACGCCAGCGACTGCGACGCGAATGCCTCATTCAGCTCGACGACTCCGATGTCGGACGGTTGGAGGCCTGCCTTCTCCAGCGCCTTGAGCGACGAAGGAACAGGGCCGATGCCCATGTAGTCGGGATGCACGCCGGCCGGCGCCGCTGCGACCAGGCGGGCGAGCGGCTTGAGGCCACGTTCCTTCGCCTTAGCGTCTGACATCAGCACAAGGGCCGTCGCGCCGTCGTTGAGCGGCGAGGCATTGCCCGCGGTCACCGAACCGTTCTCCGCAAACGCAGGCTTCAGCCTGGCCAGCGCCTCCAGCGACGTGTCGGGGCGAGGTCCTTCGTCGTCTCTCAATCCGTCGATGGGCACGATCTCCTCCGCCAGCCGCCCTGACTTCTGCGCGGCGATCGCGCGCTGGTGACTGCGGAGCGCAAACGCATCCTGCTCCTCTCGCGACACCTCATATTTCTGGGCGACTCGCTCGGCGGTCTCCCCCATCTGCAGCGTCCCGTACATCGCCGCCATCTTCGGGTTGACCAGCCGCCAGCCGAGCGCAGTGTCGAAGACGGTCTGCGGTCCGCGCGGAAAGCCGGCGCCCGGTTTTGGCATCACCCAAGGCGACCGCGTCATGCTCTCGACGCCGCCGGCCACCATGATGTCCGCGGCGCCGGACTGGATCTCTCGCGCCGCCGTGATCGTCGCTTGCATTCCTGATCCGCAAAGGCGATTCACGGTCTGGCCAGGGACCTCGACGGGGAATCCGGCTAGCAGCAGTGACATCCGCGCGACGTTGCGGTTGTCCTCGCCCGCTTGGTTGGCGCAGCCCAGGATGACGTCATCGACCTCGGCCGGCTTCACACCTGCGCGGTCGCAAGCCTCTTTGAGGACGATCGCCGCGAGGTCGTCCGGACGCACCTCTTTCAGCTGGCCGCCGTAGCGGCCCATCGGCGTGCGCGCCGTCGCCACGATGACGGCTTCGGGCATTACTTCCTGGCCACGCGTCGTGCCAGGAACGCAGCCACGCCTTCGGCGAACTCCGGGCTCGCAGCCTGCGCTTCCTGCAGGTACGACTCGAACTCCATCGCCTCTTCGAATGTCGAGTTGAGCGCATGGTTGACCGCCCGCTTTGCGCCGGCCATCGCCTGGCGCGGCTGCGAAGCCAGGTGGCCGGCGAACTCGCGCACCTCCTCCTCCAGGCGCTCGGCCGGCACGATGCGGTTGATCACGCCCAGCCGGTGCGCATCGGCGGCGGAAAGCGGTTTGCCGCTGAAAAACATCTCGTACGCGACCCCCGTTCCGACCAGCCGCGGCAAAAGCCAAGTGACGCCGCCGTCGGGCGCCAGGCCGATGTTGATGAATGCCTCCAGGATGTAAGCCTCCGGGGTCGCGATCCGGATGTCACACGCGAGCGCGAAGCTGGCGCCGATGCCCGCCGCAGGACCGTTCATCGCAGCGATCGTTGGCTTCGGCATCGTGCGCAGGCGCTGCAGGATCGGCATGTATTCGCCGCGCAGCACGTTGCCGACGTCTGCGGGAGTGCGCATACCGGCGGTCGGCGACGACATCTCGGTGACGTCGGCGCCTGAGGAGAAGGCGCGGCCGGCGCCGGTAAGCACCACCACGCGCACCGACTCATCACGCTCGGCTTCCTTGACCGCCTCGCCCAGCTGCTTGCGGGTGATCGCGCCGATGGCGTTCATCTTCTCGGGCCGGTTGAGCCGGATCAGCGAGATCCCATCGTGCGTGTGGACGTTTACGTGCGTTTCGACTTCAGTCGCCATCTCTCACCTTCCCTTGAACACACCCTTCCGCTTCTCGAGGAACGCGTGCATGCCTTCCTTCTGGTCCTCGGTCGCGAACAGGAAGTAGAAGCTCTTGCGCTCGGACGCGATTCCTTCCGAGAGCGGGGTCTCGAATGCCTTGAGCACGGCTTCTTTGGCCATCCGCAGCGCAAGCGGAGGTTTCGCCGCCAGCTCGCGCGCGACGCGCTTGGCGATCTCGATCGTCATCTCCGCCGGCACGACCCGGTTGACGATGCCCAGCTCGTAGGCGCGCTGGGCGGTGATGGGCGCGCCCGTGAGCATGATCTCCATCGCCACCTGCTTGCCGGCGGTGCGAGGCCAGCGCTGGGTCCCGCCGGCGCCCGGGATGATGCCGAGGTTGATCTCCGGCTGGCCGAGCCTCGCCGTATCGCCGGCGATGATCATGTCGCACATCAGCGCGACCTCGCATCCGCCGCCAAGCGCGTAGCCGTTGACCGCCGCCACGAGCGGCTTCTTGAAGCCGGCCAGCGGCGCCCAGCGACCGGTCTGGTCGCGCCGCATCTGGTCGACAGCGGTCTGTTCGGCCATGTCGCCTATGTCGGCGCCGGCGGCGAAGACTTTGCGGCCTCCGGTGAGCACGACGGCACGAATTGCGTCGTCGAACTCCAGCTCGGCCAGCGCGCTCGACACCTCTCGGATCACGTCCGGGCTGAGGGCGTTGAGGACCTTGGGCCGGTTCAGCGTGATCACCGCGATGGGCGGTTCCAGGTCGACCAGGATGTGCTCGTACCCCATCGTGGCTATCATCGGCTAAATGGCGCGCCGGCTTCTCGACTCGTACGGAAGGGTGGCGGACGACCTGCGCATCTCGGTCACAGACCGGTGCAACTTCCGCTGCATCTACTGCATGCCGGCCGAGGGCCTCAAGTGGTTGAAGCGCGAGGACATCCTCAGGTACGAGGAAATAGTGCGCCTGGCCCGGATCTTCGTCGAACGGTACGGAGTGCGGACGATCAGGATCACCGGCGGCGAGCCACTCGTGCGCGTGAAGCTCGAAGAGCTGATCGGGATGATCAACGCTCTCGATCCGACCCTCGACATCACGATGACAACTAACGGCGTGCTGCTGCGCCAGAAAGCTCAGGCACTGAAGGACGCAGGCTTGAAGCGCATCAACATCTCGCTGGACACGCTCCACATGGATCGCTTCAAGGAGATGGCACGCAGTGACGCATTCGACCGCGTAATGGACGGCATCACCGCCGCTCGCGAGGCGGGCCTGTGGCCCATCAAGCTGAACATGGTCGTGATGCAGGGCCATAACGACGACGAGGTCGTCGACTTCGCTCGACTCGCGCACAGCGAGGGATACGAGGTCCGCTTCATCGAGTTCATGCCGCTCGACGGCGACAACATCTGGACCAACGAGCAGGTCGTGCCCAGCCGGCGCATCCAGGAGCAGATCGAAGACCAGTTTCCGCTGGTGCCTTTCAACGACGCTCGGCCCGGACCGGCGACGCGCTACACGTTTGCAGACGGCGCGGCGGGTGGCATCGGATTCATCTCGTCGGTGAGCCAGGCCTTCTGCACCACGTGCAATCGCGTGCGGTTGACAGCAGAGGGCGGGCTGCGCACGTGCCTGTTCTCGCTACAGGAGACGCCGCTGCGCGACCTGATGCGTTCGGGCGTGTCCGACGATCACCTGGGATCGGTGATCGAGCGGGGGATCTGGCACAAAGAAGAAGGCCATCTGATCAACAAGCCGGGGTTCATCAAGCCGGCCAAGTCGATGTCCCAGATCGGCGGCTGACCGACCGGCCCAGCCGCAACTTTTCGCCCAAAGTTGAGTAACGCTGGCTGGAATAACGCAAGTTTGCCGCCAATCGGTGGGGCCGTAAGCTAGACCGCGTGCTCAAACCCGAAGAAGCACAACGTCCCTACACCGTCACCGAGCTCGCCAACGAGATCAAGCGCGAGCTGCGGCCGCTCACCGCTGTGCTCGTCAAGGGCGAGGTCAGCGGCATGAAGCGAGGTCCGGCCGGGCACTACAACTTCTCGATCGGCGACGGCTACAGCAAGCTGGAGGCCCTCCTCTGGGCCGATGCCTCGCGTCGCGTGACCACGCTGCCCGAGGACGG